>CAIUEV010000001.1 GCA_903898335.1 uncultured bacterium
ACTTGACGATATCCGTTTTTCTTATTCCGAGCATACCAATCGTAATCGAAATCAAACTTTCTGATTGGCGTTTTCTTCAGCTTTTCAATCAGGTTCATTTCCCCTCCTTAAAATAAATTGTGTTAAAGTGCTTGACCTATACAGCTCAATTATGCAGAAATATTTAAAAAAAACAAGAGAAATGGTTGCTTTTTGGCTAAAATCATGCTAGTTTGGCCAAAAGTTCTTTACCCGATAAAAAGGAGGTCCGGCGATGGAAAATGTTTGTCAGAAGCACGGCTGTAGCGACTGTTGTAGCCCCGTAAAACTTCGAGGATATGCAGTTATTGAACTTGAGAAAATCGGAAAACCTTTCGTAAGTACGGGAGAAATCTACATTCCGGAAAGTCGGCCTGATACAGTTCGTCTTCACACTTTTGAGTGCTTGAATTTCGACTCTGAAAACGGTCGTTGCCTTGATTATGAAAATCGACCGGAAATATGTCGAAACACAAAATGTGGCGCCTTCTTTACGCCGCATGAAGATGAGCAAAGGAAAATAATTGATAGGTACCGTAATGAAAAATTTATGGTGCTTAAGTTCCATTGATCTTTTTTCTTCCGTCATTATTAATTAAGAGACCTAACGAGAGGTCTCTTTTTTTCTTTTTTTAATTATTTGTTAAAATTTACTGAAATAATCCTAATCTTATTTTCATGACCACGAAAAAAAACAAAAAACTGCGTCTCGCTTTGTTCTTTGGCGGTCGCTCAGCGGAACACGAGGTTTCCGTTGTTTCGGCTCAGAATGTTTTTTCCGCCATTGATAAAAAGAAATATGTGATCGAACTGGTTGGCATAAAGAAAGATGGAAGTTGGGTTTCAGTCAAAACAAAAGATTTTATCGATAAAAATTTTTCTCTTGGTAAGTCGACGAATTTCGTCTCACCTTTTTTTGAGAATAAAAAATTCTTTATTTGGCAGAAAGGAAAAAAATCTCAAATTGATCTGGCTTTTCCTGTTCTTCACGGTCCTTTCGGAGAGGATGGCACTTTGCAAGGCTTACTGAGTTTCTTTGATGTGCCCTTTGTCGGCGCCGGAGTTATCGGTTCCGCGGTGGGAATGGACAAAGATGTAATGAAAAGACTTTTGAAAGAAGCTGGCATTGGAATTCCTAAATTTATTGTTTATGAAAAATATGAATCCAAAACCATAGAGTTTAATAAAATCAAAAAAATTCTCAGTCTACCGTTCTTTGTTAAGCCGGCCAATCTTGGATCTTCAGTGGGGATCAGTAAAGTTGAAAAGCAACAAGATTTTAGCCCCGCCATTAAAGAAGCTTTCAAGTTTGATCGGAAAATAATTATCGAAGAGGGGGTTGTCGGTAGAGAAATAGAGTGTGCGGTTTTAGGCAACGATCTCCCCAAAGCTTCTATCTTAGGTGAAATCGTGCCCAAACACAGCTTTTATTCCTATAAAGCCAAATACTTGGATAAGAGCGGAGCCGATCTGATTATTCCGGCTGAAGTTCCAAGTAATATTAAAAGAAAGATTCAAGAAACCGCTATCAAAGTTTTTAAAGTATTGAATTGCAGGGGGCTGGGCCGAGTGGATTTTTTTCTCGAAAAAGACGGTACTATTTTAGTCAACGAAATAAACACTTTGCCGGGCTTCACTTCTATCAGTATGTATCCTAAACTTTGGCAGGAAAGTGGAATCGGCTACAGCGAGCTCATAGACAAGCTGATAGAGCTCGCGCTGGGGAAAAAATAATTACCCACAAAAAAAAGACGGAACGATTTTTTCGCCCCGTCTTTTTTAAATTGTCCTTCAGTCTTACATCATACCGCCCATGTCGCCCATCCCCATTCCAGGCATTCCGGAAGGTGAGCAACTAGAACAACCGTCTTTCTTTTCCGGTAAATCGGTAACCACCGCCTCGGTAGTCAGAATCATACTGGCAATAGAAGCCGCATTTTGAACCGCTAAACGAGTAACTTTAGCCGGATCAACCACGCCCGCCTTTAGCATATCTTCATATTTGTCAGTTTCAGCATTATACCCATCAGTTCCTTTAAGATTCAAAACTTTTTCCACGACCACAGAGCCTTCCTTTCCGGCATTGATAGCTATTTGTCTTACCGGCTCCTCCAGGGCATTTTTTACAATTTCAACTCCGGTTGCTTCGTCACCACTCAATTTAAGTTCTGAGAGGGAAGAAATGGATCGAATCAAGGTTACTCCGCCCCCCGCCACTATGCCTTCCTCAACAGCCGCCTTGGTGGCTTCCAAAGCATCTTCCACTCGATGCTGCTTTTCTTTCTGTTCGGTTTCGGTCGCCGCACCGACTTTTATAATTGCCACTCCGCCGGCCAATTTGGCAAGCCTTTTCTGCAGATTTTCCTTGTCAAACTCCGAGTCGCTCTTCTCAATTTGCGTTCGAATAGTTGCCACTCGGCTTTCAATAATTTCTTTATTGCCTTTACCTCCAATAATGGTCGTATTATCTTTGGTAGAAACTATTTTATCGGCTCGGCCAAGCATATCCAGTTCTACATTTTCCAATTTCATACCTTTCTCCTCGGTAATCACTTGACCACCGGTTACGATGGCGATATCTTCCATCATAGCTTTACGATTATCACCGAAGCCGGGAGTCTTGACCGCCAAAGCGTTCAGCGTTCCTCTCAATTTATTCAAGACGAGGGTCGCCAAAGCTTCTCCTTCGACATCATCGGCAATAATAAGAATTTCTTTTTTGCCCAATTTAGTGATTTTTTCCAGAATGGGCAGAATATCTTTAATGGAAGATATTTTATGATCGGTAATTAAAATAAACGGATCTTCCAACGTCGATTCCATTTTTTCCGAATCGGTTATCATGTAAGGTGATACGTACCCCTTATCAAATTGGAGTCCTTTAACCGTTTCCTCTCCCAAACCAAAAGTCTGAGATTCTTCAACGGTAATCACCCCGTCTTTACCAACCTTATCCATAACGTCGGCGATCATTTCTCCCACTTCTTTATCCTGAGCGGAGATGGTCGCCACCTGAGCTCGCTCCTCCTTTGAGACAATCGGCTTAGCCTGTTTTTTGATGTTTTCGATAACTTTCTCTACGGCCTTCTGGACGCCTCTGCGAATCGCCATCGGGTTGGCACCGGCCGCCACGTTCTTCATTCCTTGGGCGATCATGGCTTGAGCCAAAAGAGTTGCCGTTGTCGTTCCATCACCGGCCGTATCGTTGGTTTTAGAGGCCACTTCTTTTACCAATTCCGCTCCAATGTTCTCAAACTTATCTTCCAGTTCGATTTCCTTGGCTATAGTCACGCCGTCATTAGTGATAAGAGGAGATCCGAAACCCTTTTCCAAAACAACATTTCTTCCTCTGGGCCCCAGCGTTACTTTAACCGCGTTGGCAACTTTGTTGACACCGGCTACGAGCTGTTGCCTCGCTCTTTCGCCGAATTCGATTTTCTTAGCCATTTTGTTTAGTTTAATTATTATTAAATTTTCAATTGCTAAATTATGATACAATAATTTTAGCACTCGTCAAGTTTGAGTGCCAAAATATTTTTTCATTTTACAACAACGATAAGAGAAGCTATAAATTAAAGAAATCTAAATTAAAAAATTTTCGAACATGTCCTCCCTAATTGAAGAAATAAAACAGAAAAACGATATAGTGGAAACGATAAGCGCTTATGTCAAAATGACACCGGCCGGGAGCAATTTTAAAGGTCTCTGCCCATTCCATCGAGAAAAAACCCCTTCCTTTATGGTGAGCCGCGAAAAACAAATATTTCACTGCTTTGGATGTTCAAAGGGAGGAGATGTAATCACTTTCATTCAGGAGATTGAAGGTTTGGAATTTAAAGAAGCTCTGAAGATTCTGGCGGAAAAAGCCAATATCGATTACCAGCTTTGGCAAAAAAACGGTTTTACTCCCAGAAATAATGATCAAAAAGAAATTATTCGTCAGGTTCTGGATAAAACCGCCTCTTTTTTTGAAAAAAAACTGCTTTCAGATGAAGGATCTACCGCTTTAAATTACCTAAAAGAAAGAAGAGTCAGTGATGAAAGTCGAAAAAATTTCCGACTGGGTTACGCTCCCGATTCATTCAACTCTTTGTTTGATTTTTTGAGAAAAAACGGCTTCACTGAAAAAGAAATTTTAGCCAGCGGCAGTGTTTACAAAAAAGACAATCAAAACGTTTACGTGGATCGATTTCGTAATCGACTGACTTTCCCCATCACTGACAGCTTGGGCCGAGTGGTGGGTTTTTCCGCTCGAGTTCTCCCCGGAGACCAAGGAGATCAAGGCAAATACATAAACACACCCCAAACGGAATATTACGATAAAGGGGCTTTACTATACGGCTTTAATCAAGCTAAAAAAGCCATCCGGGAAAACAGCGAGGTTATTCTTCTCGAAGGTAACTTGGATGTTGTACTGAGCCACCAAGCCGGAGTAAAACAAGCGGTGGCGACTTGCGGCACAGCTCTCGGTGAGAAGCAATTGAAATTTTTAAGACGCTACGTTGACAAGTTGGTTTTAGCCTTTGATGCCGATATTGCCGGAGTAAAAGCCACTAAAAGAGCCTCTGAGTTGGCTTGGAAAGAAGAATTTGATGTCAAGGTCATTTCGATCGATAAAGGTAAAGACGTTGCCGATTTGGTGGCTAGGGATGAGGGCCTTTGGATTAAAAAAAGCCGGCAAAGAAAAAGTGTTATTGGTTATTTTTACGATCTTTCCTTCAAAAACAGGAACTTGAACTTGGATCAGAAAAAAAATCTAACCGATAAGATCTTAAAATTATTGACGGGACTGCCTTCTGCCGTAGAAAAATCATACTATCTCAAAAAATTGGCGGAAGAGGTCGGGGTACCGGAAAATCATTTGTGGGAAAAAATCGCTCAAATTACCGAGAAAGAGACAAAGTACACTCGCTGGGAGAAACCGGAGAAAAAGCCTTCCGCCTCTCCCAGAAAAAATCGAAAAATGCTCTTGGAGGAAAGAATCATCGGCTTTATCTATGCCCTTCCTCGTCTTTATTTCTCTCGCTTTGATGAAATTGAAAGTCTGGAATTCGAAACCCAAGATTGCGCCCAACTTCTGGAAGAGTTAAAAATTTTTCTCTCCGGTTTTCCTGAGAGTGAAGGAGTTAATCTTAAAAGTTCAGACATTAACTTTTCTGATCGAGAAAAATCTCTCAGAGTGAAAGAACTTTCGTTAACTCTGGAAAATGAGCTCGGACCTGATTTTTTTGACAATCCTGAACTGATTGAAAAAGAATTTGATGCCAATTTAAAACTCTTGGGCCGAGAAGTATTGAACCAAAGGAAAAATGAAATTTTAAGAGAAATCAAAAAATCTCAGAAGGACAGCAGTCAAGAGGAACTAAAAAAATTATTCGACCAACTGAAAAAAATATCTTCTCAAATAATCACTTAATCAATTGCATGCCTGAATTACCGGAAGTGGAAACCGTTGTTTCCGACCTAAACAAAAAAGTGGTGGGTAAAAAAATAGTGGGGATCTGGAGCGATTGGACTAAAATGCTCAAGAATATCTCCTTTGAAGAATTAAAGAATAAAGTTGTCGGGAAAAAAATACATAAAGTCGCTCGAAGAGGGAAAAACATTTTGATTGAGATTGAGGGGGAGAAAACCATTTCAATTCATCTTAAAATGACCGGCCATTTGCTTTGGCGATTGCAAAAATACTTTCAGCTGTTACCGGCAGAGGTCGTCAAAGAAGATCAAAAGAAACCCTTTAAGGAGAAAGTCAATCAATATGTTCATTTTCGCTTTCTCTTTGAGCGAGGCAGAGAGCTGGCCTTTTCCGATTTGAGAAAGTTCGGTCGTATTAAATTTTATGACAAAAACATAATTGAGACTTTGAAGGATCCGGAATACGCCAAACTGGGTCTTGAACCCACTGAGAATGAATTTAATTTTTTCAGCCTCAAGGAATTAACAAAAAAAAGTAAAAATGCCAATAAAGAAGTCAAAATTTTTTTGTTGAATCAAGAAAATATAAGCGGGATAGGCAATATCTACGCCAGCGAAATCCTTTTTGAAGCCGGCATAAATCCCCAAAAAAAAGTTTCCAGCCTGACCGAAAAGGAGTTAAAAAAAATAATTGAAAAAACTAAAAAAATCCTCAAAGAAGCTATAGCCAACAGGGGCACAAGCATAAGCGATTTCAGGGACACTGCCGGATTGCGCGGCGGTTTTGGCCAGTTAAGAAAAGTCTATCAGCGAAAAGGCGAAAAATGTCCCAGATGTGAAGATAAAATAATTTCTCGGAAGCAGGGGCAACGAACCACTTTCTACTGCCCAAAATGTCAGCGATAAAAAATAATATTACTTTTATGAAGAAAAATAAAAGCGGTTCTGTTTTGGCTTTATTTTTGGGATTCAAGATAATCCTCATGTTTTTTGTTCTTTGTTGCTACGATTTTCTGCCTTTTAGCGCCTGGGACTACGAAAATAATAGCGACCATTTTATCGGTCAGAATCAAGAGAAGTGGGAGAGAGGCCTTTCCCCCTATGATAGCCCTCACTATCTGAATCTTGCGTATTTCGGCTATGAAAATATGGGTTATTTCGATGAAAAAGTTCGCGCTTTTTTCCCGCTTTATCCGACACTGATAAGCATATTTTCTTTTTATACAGGGAAGAATTACACTTTGGCCGGCTTAATAATAAGTTTTTTTGCGCATCTGGCCGGAACTTTAATTTTTTATCAACTGGTAAAACTCGATTGGGATAAAAAGACCGCCTTTGAATCGGTTAAATTTTTCTTGATTTATCCAACGGCTTTCTTCTTTCTATC
>CAIUEV010000002.1 GCA_903898335.1 uncultured bacterium
CGGCACAATGCCGGTGGCCGGTAGAGCGACTGAACCGAGAAAAAGAATCAAGGTCGCAGCCAGAGCGGCCCAGCGACGTTTTTTAGTCTTTAAAACATATCTTAGCTGCTTTTCGTAAAGCGGCAAAATCACATTGATGTTCGTAATACCGGAAAAAATTCTTTGCCAAAAAGTTTTTTTCTTTCCATTGGATCGATCCGCCAGCTTGGCTTTAATCATTTCCGGATTTTCCCATTCCAAATTAACCAGCTTTTCGCTGGCAATTGCTCTGCCGCGTCCGCCGGCCAGATACCATCTTAAAAAGACAATCGCCACCACCAGAGCTATTAATCCGACAGAATATCCGGCGGCATTTCTCAGCAAAGCCACCGCTGAAATCCCGCCCAAAATAATGGCGAAAAATATGAAACAGAAAAAACTGCGAGTAAATCTTATTCTTTCCAAAATCGCCGCCATCGGATGGTTAATCATTAAGGCAACGGCCAACGAAGCCATCAGTGTGACCGAAACGGTAATCGGAATCGATTTGATAAACTCCCCGATAATCCCGGTAGCCAGAAGCAGCGGCAAGAAAGCCCAAACCGTTGTCAAGGTCGTTGTGACCAAAACCCATTTAAAATCTCGCAGAACCAGAATAACCGCCTGCTCCGGAGTAAATTTACCCGTTTTTAAGTACTGCTTTGTCGCGGAAACGACGACAATGGCATCATCCACCAACAACCCCAAAGACAGCAACAGGGAAAAGATGGAAAGAAAATTTAAGCTGATGCCCGTCAAATCCATCACCCCGAAACTGATAAAGAAAGTCAATGGGATTGCCATACCGGCCACAAAAGCTTCTTTTACTCCAACCAAAAGTACTAAAACTAAAGATACCAAAAACAAAGTGAGAAAAAAATCGTGTGTTAGTTGATCAAAATCTTCCCTGATTCGCTCCGACATATCCGTGGTATAAGCATATTCCATGCCTTCGGGGAAGTGCTCACTGGCCGCCTCGACTTTGGTTTTGGCCTCGTCTACGGTTTTCAAAATCGATCCGCCGGTTTTCTTGACCAAGCTTATGGAAACAGCGTTTTGAGGTCGCTCTCCCTTTACCGAAAAACGGGAATAAACCGTTTTTTCAATCGCCTGTTCCTTGACTTCGGCCAGGTCTTTCAAATAAACGATAGCACCATCATCAGTTGATATAATCGGTAAATTTCTTACTTGCTCCGCGTCAAAAAACCTGGCGTCAGACTTGACGGAATAATTATATTTTTCTCCGGAAAAACTGCCGGCCGGTAAGAGTAAATTGCTTGAAGCAATGATTTGGTTTGCTTGATCGGCGGAAATTTTCAGAGCGGAAAGTTTCTCGGGGTTATAGGCCACTTCAATTTCTCGCTCCTCACCTCCGGAAACTTGAACTTCCCGCACTCCGGAAATTTTTTCCAGCTCGTCCTGAAGTTCTTCCGCTTTTTGGCGCAAAGTAAAGCCATCATACTTTCCCGACAGCTCAATATTGAAAATCGGTCGGTCATCAAAGGAAATCTCATTGACAGATGAATCCTCAGCCTCGTCCGGTAAATCTCCCTGGATGGAGTCAACTTTGTCTTTCAGTCTTCTGATTGAGTCTTCCAAGTTTTCTCCCGCTTCGAACTCAACCACCAGAGAAGAAGTAGAATTGGAAGAGTAAGAGGTGATTTTGTCTATTCCCTTAAGACCGGAAATCGCCGTCTCCACCTTCTTTGTTACCAACTCTTCCACGTCGGAAGGGGAAGCCCCCGGAAGCATCGTAAAGACAGTCGCAACCGGTATTTTAACCTCCGGATTTGATTCTCTGGGGAGGCTGACAAAAGAATAGACGCCCCAAATTGCTGAAAGCATTATTAAAAGCATCACGACTCTGAAATTGGAAACAAAAAAGCTGAGCCAAGATTTCTTGAGCTCCGGATCCCATTTCAGTTTCTGTAAATAAAGCAAGTCGGACGACTCGAAAGACTCTTCCGAGCCTTTTTTTTCACCAAAAATTCTATCTCGCCACTTCATCGCCTTCATTTAAAAATTTATTGCCCTCAACGACAATCTCGCTTTCCTCCGGTAAATCAATCTTGACGCGGGCTTTTTCCCCTTCAATCGATTCGATTTCAACAATTGATTTTTTGGCTTTGCCCGATTCAACCGTAAAAACATAATTCTCATTTTGATCGACCGTTATGATCGAAAGCGGGAGAAGAAAAACATTTTTTTCTTTCATTGTTTCTTGCTTCGGTACTTTAACGTTAACCAAAGTGCCGGGAATAATAATTGAAGAAGCCTCATTCAATCGAGCTTCCACCAAAAAACGACGCGAAGCCTGATCGGCAAAAGGAGCGATTGAGGATATCTCCGCTTGAACCTCTCGATTTTGATTGGAGACAATGGTAATTTTCATATTTTCATTCAAGTTTGCCAACTCGTCTTCGCTCACATAAAAAGTAATTTTTAGAGAGCTTCGATCGGCAATCGTCATCAAAACTTGACCGGGAGAGACGAATTCTTTCTCTTCCACATTTTTTGCCGTGACAAAACCGTCCAAAGTCGCTACCGGGGAGGCACTTTCAATCAAGCTCTTGAGCGCCAATCCGGCGCTTTCTTCCTGCAATTGAGCCACTTCTTTCTGGGTCTTGCCGGCTTTCAGTTGCGAATTCAAGTTCTTCTCCAAACTCTTTATTTGTTGCTCCAGAAGCTCAACCTTGTCCATGTCTCCGTCCGCCTCCGCCTGCTTTTTGGACAGTTTCAAGTACTTCAAATCGCTTTCGGTTGATTTTTTCAGATTTTTGTAAGCTCGCTCCGCCGCTTCGGTCGATTGTTTGGCCTGTTCCAATCCAAGCTCGGCTTGTTTGACCGGAGTGGATGAAATTCCATTACCATAGGCACTGCCGCTTCTAACTTCCTCAATTTGGAGTAATTTGTCTCCGGCAGAAACTTCGTCACCCAAATCAAAGTTGAGTTCTGTGATGGTGCCTCCGGTTGCCGCTACGACATTTGTTTCCGCTTCGGCCACCACCTGACCAAGATAACTGACTTCCGAGGAGGATGTTTTAAATTCCGCCAATTTCTTTAGCTCCGCTTTTCGGGGCACTGCTTCTTCGGCTTGAACGGCCGATTTCGAAGCGAACCAGTCTTTCACGGTTGGCGCCAAATAGCTGGAAATGCTGAAGATAAAGGCCACTCCCACTCCAACCATTAAAAATTTATCCAGAAGCTTAAAGCTCTTTTTTTCTTTTCTAGATTGCATAATTTCGTCCAATTTTAATTCTTAGTCCCGAACAACGATTTTACACACCGTTTTTTGTTTGGGGCAAGAGGAGGGAGACTGTTTTAACCACTAAAAACAATTTTGCAGTCGATAAAAATTCCCTCTAAAATAAGACAGTTAGAAAGTTCATAAAGTTATTAAAGTTCATAAAGTTAGTAAAGTTCATAAAGAGACCTTAGCAGTTAACTTTCAAAC
>CAIUEV010000003.1 GCA_903898335.1 uncultured bacterium
AATCAGATAAGAGTTTCGATTTTTTCGGGACTCTTATTTTTTAGATTGGTTAAAGGCAGAAAGAAGTTTTTTGGATATTTCTATCTCTCGCTTAAAGCGTTTTAGCTATTTTATTTCAAAGAAATTTCATCAATCGCAAAATGTTTTCTATAGATAATTTAAGCGGGCTTTATTTGGAATTTTTAGCCGGATATTTTGATTTTTTCTTGACAAACTGTTCGAGGAAATTCCCATACCGCCGTCTTAATGCGATTCAACCGATTCGGTTCCTGAATTAAACGAAAAAGCCACTCTAAGTTTATCTTCCTCAGCCACAAGGGCGCCCTTCTGCGACTGCCTCCGATAAAATCCAAAGCTCCTCCCACCCCGATAGCCAGCTTAACGGAAGGCATTTTGTCGAGATTACGGAAAATCCATTTTTCCTGAAATGGATGACCCAGCGCCACAAAAACAACATCGGGTTTGGCTTTATTTACCGCTTCCACCAGTTCTTCGTCCAAAATTTTTTCCTTGGAAAATCCGCCTTTGATTCCGGAAATTAAAAGGTCGGGAAATTGTCTTTCCAGCTCGAATTTAGCGGAAACCGGTGTTTTTCCTTGGCCACCCAACAAATAGAGGGAATGGTCATTTTTGGCTAACAGTTCACAAATAGAGAAAATCAAATCTGCCCCGGAAAGTCTCTCCGGAATGTTGACTCTTGTTTTCTTGGGATAGAAAAGATTGACCAGCAGAGAGAAAACGGCTTGATTGCGAATTTTTCTCTTGCGATAAACCGACCTCTTGGCCGGCGAGAACTCACCGGAAACCTCAACCGGTAAATTCATAAAGTAATCGGCCCAAATTACACCACTCCCATCGGCTAAGGAGAGATCTGACAAATTCAAAATTCTTTTAAATTCGTTATCGTGCATCGCCGTCATCAAGAACTCGGGATTGGTTGTTACGACATAGTGCTGGTTATTGTCCTTGAGAAAATAAACTATTTTCTTCAAAAAATCTTTTTTTGAGAGGGGATTTATTTTTACTCCAAGAACTTTAACTTCTTTGAGCTCATCCTCCCTCGTTTTTTTGCTCATTTTTTATTTTTAAACTTAAGTTTTTCGTTAAAAACCGATTCTTTCAAAAAGCATTTTGAATTTATCCTGAAAACGCGAGACGTCTTTGACGCTCACTACCAACATTAAAAACAATAACAGATAAAGACCGACCGTATGGACAATACCTTCTATCTTCTCATCTACCGGCCGGCCTTTTATTTTTTCAATCAGCAGGAAAAGGATTCTTCCGCCGTCGAGAGCGGGCAGTGGCAATAAGTTCATAAAAGCCAGATTTACGGAAATTACGGCGGCGAATTGCAGCAAATATGGCCAGCCCATTTCTTTCATCTGGTTGGTTAAAACCACTATTCCCACCGGACCGGAAAAGTCCATTTGCGTCTTTTCCAGCCGAACCAACTTGACCAAAGCCCCGCCAATGTAATCACCGATAATCCAAAAAAGTTGGCCGGCTCGTTGCGGCCCCATCAGTAAAGCCTCACCGAACGAATGCCGAACGATACCGGTTCTGACCAAGCTAACGCCGAGAGCTCCTTGGCCTTGAGCGGGATTAACTCGAGGTGTCGCCTCCAAGCGATAGACGTCATCGCCCCTTAAAACTTCAAAAATAATTTTTTCTCCCGCGTTATTTTTGGTTAAAGTCTGCACTTGGCCGATTCCTTCGATCGACAATCGCTCGCTGTTCGGTAGTACAACAGATCGTAGTGTGTCACCCACTTTGATTCCCGCCAACTCAGCCGGTGATTCACTCATCACTTCGGAAACTTGTACTTTGGCATCTTTAACCGTCGCTCCGTCATCAACCATCTCAGGAAATCCCAACCAGAAACCCAAAGAAAAAAGTAAAGAACCGAAAACAAAATTCATAAAAATTCCGGCAAACAAAACGAGGAATCTTTTTGTTGCCGATTGAGCGGCGAAGGAACGCCTATTATCCTTATCACTGCCGTCCTCCCCCATAATTTTCACGAAGCCACCGAAAGGAATAGCATTCAAAGAATAGACGGTAGAAATTAATTTTTCCGACTTTTTCTTCTTTTTAAAAACAAAGCGCCAATATTTTTTTCCCTCTTTATTTTTAAATTTAGCCCAACCGACGACCCTCGGAGGAAGGCCGAAGCCGAACTCGTCCACCTTAATACCCAACCAGCGCGCCATCAGAAAATGACCCAATTCATGAGTGAGAATCAGAAAGGCCAACAAGGCAAAAAATACCAACAGTATCGACAGCAAATGCACCATTTCTTTATTTAATAAAATTTATTTTCCTAGAATCTTAACAAGCCCTTATTCGAGCGTCAAAAAAATGTCTCCCCAAGTAAAACGACAATCCGGTTTCGGATTTTTCAAACATTTGGCTTTTTCCCTTGCTGGATCTTTGAGTTTTTTACCGGAAAGAAATTTTTTTTCATTTTTTTTGGCGGTTTCCAGCCCCTTATCTGTCAGTTTTAGTTCATAGGCCGCCAAAGTACCGAAAAGCCGGTAATCAACCACTTCAAAATTTTCCTCTCTTCCTTTTTTGAAAAAACTTTCCGGTTTAGTTCCTCTGGTTACGGCAAAATATTTACCTTTGCTCCAGACCGGATTATTGGAAAAATAATTGACTTTATCTCCGAGCTCGGTGTCCTCCAAAAAATAGGCGATTGGTCGATAATAAAAAGAAGGCGCCCAGAACATCAGCAAAGACTCCTCATCTTTGTTTTGGTCCGCTCGATATTTTTCTTCCATCCAGCTGGCGATTGCTCGTTCCTGCTTGACGGTCACCGGGTATCCTTCCGAAAATGGAAAAACCTCGTCTCCCTCGTAGTCATATCGGTCAATCAGTTCGGCGCTTTTCAGATTCTCGAAGCGTAGAAAAAGCGAATAAAAATTTGAACCCAGAAGAGCGAGAACGATAATCAAACTGAAAATAAATCCCCATTTAATTCGATCAAGGAAAAATCGCAATGAGAAAGCCAATAACATCCAAAGAGGAACGACCGAAAAAAGATAAAATCTTGGCTTAAGATTGAACGACTGGGAATAGAGCGACCACCAAGCTATCATAACCCAAATCAAAAGCAAAATCAGCATTTCGAAATGTTGATTCTCTGTCCGACTGACTTTATCCGCCCGAGTCCTCAGTTTTGTAAAAAGGCTAAAAATTTTATTCCCCACTCCGAAGAGCAGCCCGAAAAATAAAATCAGAAAAACAAAGGACAGAAGCAATCCCTCGCGACAAAAATTATCGCAAATAACATCAGGTTTCGGATTTAGTAAGATTGTCGGCATGTTGGCTAAAGAAAATCCGGTTACGCTGACATAGAAGGCTTTAGGATAGACACCCACGTTTTGAATCAGCTGTTCTGCTACACTGTGTAGCTTGTCTTTGCCTTGTTTATCCTCGATAGTTTGCATAAATCCACCCAGATTCGAGCCTTGACTAACCCACTCATTGATCCAAAGCGGCATTTGAAAAACAATAAAGGCCAGAAAAAAAGCCAAGATATCCTTAGCCAAAACTCTAAAATCAAATCGCCAGCCTAAAAAATAACGTTCCTTCAAATAGACAATAAAGGCCGTCAAGCCAAGAATTAACGGTAAGGCCACTGCCGCCAAAAAATGAAATTGGGAAATGAGAGCGAATGACACGCCAATTCCAAAAGCCCAATAAAAAGATTTTTTGTCCGAAGCTCTCTTGCTTTCCAAATAACGCAAGAAAGAAAGGATAACCAAAGAAGAAAAAAACGGCATCAGATTTGGATTCCAGGCAAAACGATCGTATGTCACCAAAAAAGATGAGGTGCCGGCCAGAAAAGTCAGTGCCAAAGGCCAAAAATGAGCGTTTTTGGAACCGGAAAAAATTTTTCTGAAAATCAAATAAAACAGGGGGATATTCAGAAGACCAAAGAATATCGACGGCCAGACCATGGAAATCGGATCACTATTACCGGCAATCCACGCGCTCAAAATCATTAAATAATAAAAGAGCGGACCAAGGTGAAGAAAACTCCCTCCCGCTCTCGGCCCTAAGAGAGGAATTTCCCGCCAACCTTTTTCCAGTACATCACGAACTAAGATTGCGTCTCTGGCCTGATCCAGTTCAAAATGCAGCCAATCCTTCAATCCGTAAAGGCGCAGGAAAAGACCAAAAGCCAAAATAAGGCACATCAAAAGAAACACTTTGTATTTTTTAATCCAACCTATAGTTTTCTCCATTGAAAAAATTAGTTACTTCAGGGAATCATAAGTTTTCCGCGGCCACAACTCTTGAGGCCGGCCGCATTGGCCTCGTCAACATCAATATGAACCATCGTCTGAAAGTTTTTTTCCACCCGAACCAAAATTTGATAGAAGGTTAGCTCTCTTTCACCCCCAATATTTACCGCTACTTGATCGCCATTTTTCAAACCATAATGTTTTGCGTCTTTGGGGCTGAGATGCAAATGCCGTTTCGCCACAATCATTCCTTCTTTTTTATCAACCACTCCCGCCGGACCGACAATGCGAAAGGCTCGACTACCCACAACATCTCCGGAAAGACGAAAAGGAATATCCGTTTTGAGAAAATGAGAATCGGACAGGGTTAGCTCCGCCTGAGTGGCTTTACGCAGCGGACCGACAACCCTTACTTTTTTAATAGTTTCTTCTCCGACCTCAATCTCCACCGTCTCTTTGGCGGCGAATTCCCCCTTTTGAGAAAGCTCTTTCAGCACCTTAAATTGATATTTTTTGCCGAAAAGCACATCCGCATCCGCCTGAGAGAGATGAATATGACGAGCGGAAATTTCGACGGGTACAAAAATATTTTCTTCCATTTTTCTCTATTTAAAACTAAACTAGATTGAAGATTCACTTATTAGATTCGACATTATAACGTCGTTAACTTTTCTTTTCATTTGACTTAATTTGAGTAGCCCTTTCTGCGCCCCAAAATACATGACGGAGGAACCGGAATTAGTCATGCCCCAGCTCAAAGCTTTTTTCACATCTCCCGGATAGTGAATCCAGGCGGCTAAAAATCCGCTGCTGAAGGCGTCTCCCGCCCCGGTCAGCTCCACTCTTTTTGGCGACAAAGCCGGCGCTCGATAAAAAAAAGATCCGTCAGTCGCCAAAGATCCCTTTCTACCGCGAGTAATTATCACGACTTGCGGACCCTTAGATTGAATGTATTTGATGACTTTTTTAGGTGTGATTTTTTTACCTTTGCTTTTTTCCATCAGATCTCTCTGGCCGGAAACCAATTCCAGCGCCTCGTCCCAATTAAGAATCAGAATGGAAGTTTCTCGCAGCAATGGCGCCAGGAAATCCAAACCGGCTTTAATCTGTAGTTTTCCGGGATTAAAAGCGATTTTCGTGCCCCAATCACGTCGGAGTTTCATAATTTGGCCAAGCTTCTTTTCCCAACCCAGATTGAGAGAGGAGATAAAAACCCATTCCGTTCTCCATTTGGAAATATCTTTGAGCTGAAGATGATTCCCGGCATCTCGAGAGTAAAAAATAGTTCGGTCCCTGTCTTGTGATTCAACCATAATCACCGAACGGTCACTCAAAGAAGAATAGACCGAATGAACCAAGTCAATCCCCACCCCGGATTGGGCCAACGATCTTTTTATTCTCTTCCCCGTATCGTCACCGCCGACAGCCACACAAGCTTTTGTCTTGAGACCAAGAAAAGAGAGTCCGCAAGCCACATTGGCTCCGGCTCCACCCAAACAATTTTTAATTTGGCCGATGGGAATTTTAGCACCATATTCAAAACCGATAATTTTTTCCCGCGTCGGACCGTCTCCCGGCAAAATCAACGCTTCGGAGCAAAGAAATATCAGATCCTCAGTAGCTGAGCCGATAGTGGTCACTTGGGTTTTGAATTTTGGATTTTTCAACATTTTTTTATTTTATTTTGCCTGTCTTTCTGTAATTTTATACTATTAAATATCTATTGTTAAATAAATGCATCGTTTTATTTTTAATGAATGTTATGCTGCCCAAAGACATCGAGTACTCGAGAAAGAAATTGAAAAACGGATTGGATCTGGTTTTGGCTCCCATGCCGGAGAGTCCGACCGTCACCGCTTTGATTATTTTTAAGGTCGGATCGCGTCATGAGAGGGACGAGCTGCTCGGCATTTCTCATTTTGTGGAACATTTGGTCTTTAAAGGCAATAAAAGTTTTAAGACTCCCAAAGACGTGGCCGGTTTGATCGACAACATGGGTGGCTCCTTCAACGCCTTTACTTCAAAGGAGTACACAGGATTCTATGTAAAGGTTGGCGCCGACTTTTTACCTAAAGCCCTACCTTGGCTGGGAGCTTTGGTCGGAACACCTCTCTTCCGCAAAGAAGACCTCGAAATGGAACGCAATGTGATTTTCGAGGAAATCAATATGTATCAAGATACACCTTCCCGTCAAATTCAAGATTATTATGAAAACCTGATCTTCAAAAACTCACCCTTAGGACGCAGTATCATCGGAGATAGAAATTCCTTGAATCGAATCAATCAGAAAAAAATTAAAGATCACTTTAATCAAAACTATACCTACGGAAAAGCGACTTTAGTCATTGCCGGAAATCTTTCTCGGCTTGATAAAACCGATGTCGAGGGAAGCTTTGGTCTGCAAAAAAAAGAATTTTCCTCCCGACCGGGGAAGCAGAAAGGGACTTCTAAAAACCAAAGAGTTCAAGCTTTTTACAAAAAAACCGATCAAACTCATTTGGTTTTGGGCGCAAAAACTTTTTCCTACAACGACAAAAGGCGTCACCACCTTTCATTGATTAGCACAATTATGGGCAGTGGCATGAGCTCTTGGGCCTTTTCTGAAATCAGGGAAAAACGCGGGTTGGCCTACTATGTTGGCAGCTTTACTGATTTACATAGTGATACCGGTAGCTTCGCCATTCGAGCCGGCCTGAATAATGAGAAACTCGGTCTGGCCGTCAAGGAAATCGTTAAGCTTTTTCATCGAATCAGAGAAAAAAATATTTCCACCGACGCTCTGAAAA
>CAIUEV010000004.1 GCA_903898335.1 uncultured bacterium
GCCGTTAAACTGCCGTCGCTGTTGTTTTTACCGTTTATCATCACCGAGACACCTTGGTTTAAATCATCCTTACTTCCCGCAGTTGATTTTCCGATAGTGGTTGCGTCGGAGAAATAAATAATCTTTGAACCGCCATCACCGGTTTTTACGGTCAAACTTTTTTCATCTTTGGAGAGAATCTCACCGGCCACGAAAGATCCGTCTCGATTGGGACGACCGCTGAAATTACCGTTAAAATTTCCACCCGTCATTTTTCCCTGTCGATTAAATGTGCCACCTTGACCGTTTCGATCGAAACCGCCAAAACTTTTTTGAGCGTAATTTTTCTGATAGAAAGTTCCGCCGTAAAAAGCCATGCCGGCAACCGCAACTAAGATTACCGCAACGATAGCTATTTCTTTTTGCTTGTATCGCATAATTAATTTTTTAAAAATAATAAATTATTCGTATCTCAAAGCTTCAATTGGGCTAAGGTTGGAGGCGCGTCTGGCCGGATAAAAACCGAAAATCACTCCGACGGCGGCGGAAACACCGAAGGCCATCAGAACTGAAGAAGCCGAAATCTGAGTATTGATGCTGAAAAATTTGGTAGCGCCGAGTGAAGCCAGCCAACCCAGGGCAACTCCAATTCCGCCACCAATAAAAGTGAGAACAACCGCTTCTGCCAAGAATTGTAAATTAATATAGATTTTTTTAATCCCAACCGCTTTGCGCAGCCCGATTTCTCGAGTGCGTTCAGTGACGGTAGTCAACATCATGTTCATAATGCCAATTCCTCCGACCAGAAGGGAAATACCGGCGATAGAAGAGAGCAGAATGGTAAAGGTGCCGGTAATACTTGAGGCGGTGCTGATAATGTCAGTTTGATTCATTAAATTAAAATCGGCGTCATCAGCGTTATTTATTTTATGTCTTTTTAGCAGTAAATTGGTTATTTCTTCCTGTAATGAATCCATAGTGCCTTGTTTCTCGGCGGCTACGCTGATTGAGGAAAGGTACTCATTACCGGCTAAAAAATTACCGGCTGTTAAGATGGGAACGTAAATGGCATCATCGGGATTATTAAAACCGGATCCTCCTTTAGATTCGGTCACGCCGATTATTTTAAATTCAACATGATTAATTGTGATGGTTGATCCGATAGGATTAGTGTTTTCACCGAACAGATCGTCTCGAGTGGTTGGCCCAAGCACCGCTACTTTGGCGGAGCTTTTTGCTTGTTGCTCATTAAAGAAAGTTCCGCTTGAAATTTTTACATTTCTCACTTCAGTATATTCGGGAGTGGTTCCGGTAATTTGAGTATTGGTATTTTCCCCCTTAGCGGTAACTTGATAGCGACCGGAGATTTCCGGAGCAATATTTTTTATACCCGTGATTTGAGTTTTTATTGCTTCCCCATCCTCCAGAGTTAGTGTTTGAGCGCTTCCTCGGCTTGATCTGACCGGACCATCATTTCTTCTGGCGCCGGGAAAAATTATGATCAAATTGGAGCCTATCGACTGAATACTGCTTTCAATGGAGGCTTGGGCCCCCTGTCCGATGGAAACCATGGTAATGACTGAGGCTATTCCGATTACGATACCTAAAATGGTCAGACTAGATCTGGCTTTGTTCCCCGCTAAAGACCAAAATGTTTCTCGAAGTAAGTCAATTATCATCTTTTCTCTTCTTCTTAAAAGTTTTATTAACTTTATCCGATTCGATTTTTCCGTCTCGAATCGAAATTATTCTCTCGGCGTAATTGGCCACTTCGTTTTCGTGAGTGATAACTATGATTGTGTGACCCCGGCCATGCAGCTCTTTAAAATATTCCATTACCAAATGACTGGTTTTGGTATCCAAATTACCCGTCGGCTCGTCGGCCAACAGAATCGCCGGTTTATTGATCAACGCTCTGGCAATGGCTACTCTCTGCATTTGACCGCCGGAAAGTTGATTTGAGAGATTGTTAAATTTATTCTCTTCCATGCCGGCATATTTCAAAGCTTCTCGAGCCATCCTCTCTCGTTCCCTGAGAGAGATATTCGAGTAGATTAAAGGCAGCATCACATTGCGTAAAACAGTCGTTCTTTTCAAAAGATTGAATGATTGAAAAACAAAACCTATTTTTTCTCTTCTCAGATCGGAAAGTTGGTTCTCGTTTAGTTTGGAAACCTCGCGACCATCCAGATAGTATTCACCGCTCGTCGGATTATCCAAAGCCCCTAAAATATGCATCAAGGTCGACTTTCCCGATCCGGAAGGCCCTATAATGGAAACAAATTCACC
>CAIUEV010000005.1 GCA_903898335.1 uncultured bacterium
AAAATCAAAAAAACAAAAAAGGATTTACTCTGATCGAAATCCTTTTGGTGGTAGCAACAATTGCTATTTTAGCCGGCATTGTCATTCTTGCCATTAATCCGAGCAAACAACTGGGAGAGGCGCGTAACGCTCAAAGAAGAGCTGATATTAACACTATCCTTAATGCTGTTTATCAGTATTCTTTGGATCATAACGGATCTTTACCCTCATCTATAACTACTACTGCTACTGAGATTTGTAAAACTGGAGGGACTTGCACCGGCTTGATAAGTTTATCTGATCTGACAACGAGTGAGACTTATTTGACGGCAATACCGAGCGATCCCAGTGGAGGTTGCAATACTAATGGGGTTTGCTATAGAATTATGAAAACCGGTAACGGAAGAGTGACTGTCTCGGCTCCGGGAGCGGAACAAGGCGCGACCATAAGTGCCACTAGATAGTCGAAATCAAAATTCGATTTTATAAATTTAAAAAATAAAGATGAACGCCAAATCCATCCTTGTAATTGAAGATGAAAAGTCTTTGCTCAAAACTTTAACAAGAAAATTTGAGAGCGAAGGTTTTTTTGTAAGGGGAGCGGTTAACGGTAAAGAAGGTCTTTCTATGGCCTTGGAATTTCATCCAGATTTGATACTGCTCGATATTATTATGCCTGAGATGGACGGAATAACGATGTTAAAGAAATTACGAGAGGATGAATGGGGAAAAGATGTTTCAGTAATGATTCTTTCCAACCTGAGTGACGATTCAAAGATTATGACAGCTTTAGAAAATAATACTTTCGATTATCTCATAAAAGTCAATTGGTCGTTGGACGATTTGGTCAAAAAAGTGAAAGAAAAATTAGCCTAGAAACGAGCCTTTTATTGTAATAAGTCTTCTGTATTGTAAAAAACTTTACGACGGCCGGTAATGATTTTTGGCTGTAACGTTTTTAGCGACTTTCCAGATCAAGGATTTCATCGATTCTTATTTCTTCAATAAATTCGGGGACATGACTGACGAGAATCATTCCTCCTCTGTAATTTTTTAGAGCTTCGGCTATAATTGGAATATGACGAAAATTGATGTGATTTGTCGGTTCGTCTAAAATTAAAAGTCCCGGCTCCTCTAAAACGAGTCGAGCGAAGGCTACCAATCCCTTTTGGCCTTCAGATAAATCTCCGATTTTAGAATTAATAATATTTTTTTCGATCAAAAAACCGGCTGCCGTGGAGCGTAATTTTTCTTCGTTTTTTATTTCCATAGCCGAAAATAAAGAGTCGTAAACAGTATCTTCGAAATTAAGAGTGGAAAAATCTTGTCGGTAATAGCCGATTTTGACATTTTCTGCGAGTCGAACACCGTCGGCTTTACCCGAAGCGATCGATTCAAGAAGCGTCGTTTTTCCAATACCGTTGGGGCCGACAAGAAGAAGATGTTCATTTTTTCTGAGTGAAATATTCACCTCTATTTTTTTCGGTTCATGATTTTTCATAATTGTAAGTGATGATATTCCCAGAACTTCTCCGCTTAAACCTTCTTGGTTCGGTATCTCAAAAGGTCGAATAGCCTTGTCTTCTTGCCTCACATGGACTTTCGATCTTTCCATCTCATCGGCCTTCTCTCTCATTTTACGAGCGACCAAACGCATTTTTCCTCCCTTGTTGGCAAAAAAATTAGCTTTTTCTTTGTTGGCGATAATCTCTTTTTCGTATTGAGCGTTTTTGCGTTTTTCTTTTTCGATACGATCTTCGATTTCCGAGACCACAACATAATAATCTCCAATATATTGCTCTATCTTGTGAGTAAATATATCTAAATAAAGAACACCGTCAGTAAAAGAATTTAAAAAGTTGGCGTCATGAGAAATAACAATACAAGTTTTGTCGCAATTCATTAAATAGCCGGTCAATCTTTCTATTCCTTCTTGATCAAGATTGTTAGTCGGTTCATCTAAAATCAGCAAATCCGGGTCTTGAATGATTGCGGAAGCCAATAGCAACCTTGATTGCTGGCCGCCGGAAAAATCTTTAATTTTTTTGTCCAAGGGAGCTTTCAAGTTAACCAGCTCAAGAACTTCAGCTATTTTTGGAGCGAGATTAAAAATTTTACTTTTAAAGCAACTTTGAAAAAAATCTTCAACTGTTAAATCGAGTTTTTCACGAGGAATAACTTGCTGGGCGTAGGCTATTTTAAGTCTCGGGTCAACATATATCGAACCATCAACCGTTTTTAGATTGCCGGTAATTAAATTTAACAGGGTGGTTTTCCCTGCCCCGTTTTGTCCCATTAGAGTTATTTTCGATCCCCTGCGCAAAGCAAAAGAAGCTTCATCCAGAATTAATTTTTTTGGCCCGTATTCAAATGAAACTTCATTGAATCGAATCGCCATATCATCTCGTCCCATAATTTTTTGATTACAATAAACAACAGAGTCAATTATTAACCCGATTTTATCTATTGGGAAAGTTTATTTATAGTAAGGGTAATTAAAAAGACCTGTTTTTGCAGATCTTTTTAAGGGTAAAATTTATTTCTAGAAATAATTTATCGTCATTGCCTTTTTTACTTCTGCCATGGTTTGCGCCGCCACTTTTTTCGCCTCGGCACTTCCCTGCTCCAATATTTTCATTACTTTTTTCGGATCACGCGCCAGTTTTTCTCGTCGTTCTCTCATCGGTTTAGTGAGATTGATTAAAACATCAATCAATCTTTTCTTGATGGCGACATCGCCGAGACCGCCTTTTTTATATTGGGCTTTGAGTTTTTCAATTTCTTTTTTGTTTGGGTCGAAAGCGTCCAGATAAGTAAAAACGACATTCCCTTTGACTTGCCCCGGATCGTCGACTTTTATGTGACCCGGATCAGTGTACATGGCCATTACTTTTCTTTTGATTTCTTCATCGCTGTCGGCCAGGTATATTCCGTTATTAAGAGATTTGCTAGCCTTGGCTTTGCCGTCAATGCCGGGAAGGCGCGTTGTGCTTGAAAGCAGAGGTTTGCAAACTTTTAGAATATTTCTTCCTTTTCCATAAATGGAATTGAATTTTCTGACGATGTCATTTACTTGTTCCAAAATGGGAAGCTGGTCTTCTCCGACCGGAATTTCCGTCGCCTTGAAGGCGGTGATATCGGCGGCCTGACTGACCGGATAAGTCAGAAAACCGGCGGGAACATTCAGCTCAAAGCCTTTCTCTTTCATTTCATTTTTGACTGTCGGATTGCGTTTTAGTTGCCCGACCGTTACCAGATTAAGAAAGAAAAGATCCAGTTCGGCTAATTGCGGCACAGCCGATTGAATAAAAATAGTGGTTTTTTTGGGGTCGAGGCCGGCGGCCAAATAATCCAGTGCGACTTCCAAAACATGTTTTCTCACCTTCTCCGGGTTGTCGTAATTGTCCGTTAGAGCCTGAGCGTCGGCAATCATTACAAATTGTTTGTAATCTTTTTTATCTTGGATTTTTATGCGCGATTGGAGAGAGCCGACATAGTGGCCCAAATGAAGTTTGCCGGTCGGCCGGTCACCCGTTAAAACTATTTTTTTCATCAGATTAAATTAAATATTATTCAGTAATTTTTAATTAAAAAAATTATTTAATTTCAAAAAGGAACCGTTCTTTGAGTCTAGCAGACTCAGTCCCTGTTTGGTTAGTTCGTCTCTGAGTATATCCGCTTTTTTGAAATCGCCGGTTTTCTTGGCCTTGTTTCTTTCGGTAATGATTTTTTTGATTGCCGGTTTGCCGATTTTGCTTTTCAACTCTTTTTTATATTGGGCGTAGAGCTTATCTATAAAGCCTAAAATTGAATCAATTTCCAAGAGGTATTTTTTTATTAACTTTGCTTGATTTCGATCGATGAAATTAATTTCTTTATTGATTTGGCTGACAAAATCGAAGAGCGTCGAGAAGCAAAGACTAATATTCAAGTCATCATCCATGGCCGCTATAATTGATTTTCGATTTTGCGTTATCATTTTTTCAACCTCAATTTTCTTAGTTCCCTTCTTTATTTTAATAGCGTCCAAATCTAAAAGAAGATTGATAAATTTTTCTGCTATGGCTTTCGCC
>CAIUEV010000006.1 GCA_903898335.1 uncultured bacterium
AAAATTTTGTTGATTTCTTTTTTTGGTTCTGAAATTTTTCTTGCGTAAAAAAGTGAGAATCCTATGATCAGATGTGTAAATAAGTAAATTTTTAGAATAACTTCCGAGATATTTTTTTCATTGAGGAGTTTCCCGGCATTAATAAAAAAATCAATCGGGGGCCTGAGGTCTTTTTTTAAATACCACTCCGAAAGACAGAAAAAGTTTACGGCAAAGGTTGAAAGAAAGGCGACGGATTTTTTGTCTTGAGCTAAAAGTGAGCAGCATTCAATCAATTTAGCCTCATCCAAATATTTTGAAAGACTTGGGCGAATATCTTTCTTGAAGACAGTTTCCGCCAAAAGACCTCGAAACATTAAGTTGTGAAGCACCAAGAGGTGAGGATATTTTTCAAGATAAATGTTTCTTTTGCGATTTTTAGTTAATTTTTTTATTTTTGCCGATGCGATGAGGCTTTTCAAGATTTTTTTTCGTTCTTCCTCTGTCTGACCCAAATATTTTTTCTCTATTCTATGTGCCATTGCTTTCCATTTGGATTGTTTTGTCCAAAGAGACATTCGAGAAACCAAGTGCAATTCTTCCAATCCTAATAAATCGCGATTGCCGCAGTAGTAATCTTCAATTAGCTTGGGTAGTGGGATTTTTCCTCTTTTTGATAAAGCCTTACTAAGCGCGATAATTTTTTCGGCCGGTTTAACCCCAGTTATTTTTTGGAAAGCTTCCCACTCCGGAGCGGTATTAATCTCCAGGAAGTAAATTTTTCCGTTTCTCGAATCGAGAATCAAGTCAACCCCGCAGACGGAAAGGCCGAGCGCGCAGGCGATAAAAGCACCCAGATTTTCAAGCTTTTCTTTCAAAACAGGATCTTTCTCCGGTGAAATATTTCCTCCCTGGGAAAAATTATTGAGAAAACTTCCTTTTTTAGCCGTTCTCTTGAGGACTCCCAAAGCAGCACCTCCTACGACTAAAACTCGGTAATCGCTTTGGTTTGGGATAAAATTTTGAAAAATCATTTTTGAAAAATCTTTCCAAAGATCTTCCTTTAAGGACTCCCGCTTATTTATAACTATTACTCCCCGACCCTTGGAATTATTTTTTTCTTTCGCTACCAAAGGGAACCAAAGTTTCTTTCTGCGAATTAGTTTTTTAAGTTCAGAAAAATTGTTACATTGGTAAGTCGGGATAGCCCGCACTTTGAAGGGCCAGTTTTTTTGGAAAAATTCCTGTTGAAAATCTTTGAAAGAAACTTCAGGGTATTTCATCAAGCCGGGATTGAGGACAACTTTTTTTTGGCTGATCAGCCAGCGCATCAAAGCGGTCTTTTCTCTGCCCGGACCCAAATTTGAGCTGCGCCAAAAAACAACATCGCCCCATTTTTTTACTTTGGCTTCTTTGAGGCTTTTAAAATTCAGTAATTCGATTTCTACCCCCTCCTTCTTCCCTGCTTTCAATATTTCTTTCAGTTCAAACGGTGGGTTGTCTTTGAAACGAGAAACAATAGATATTTTCATTTTTTTAATAATTTTTTTATAGATGAATTATAAAGTTTTCATTTGGAATGGAAAAGAAAAAAGTCCGGAATAATCCGAACTTTTGGTTTTTAGGATTTTAATTAGAAATCCCTTAGTGAGCGATGGGCGATTTTTCCCATAAAGGGAAAGTTCTTTCCCATATAGAAGGAAATGGCCGAAGAATCGGCGTAATAAAGAAGAAAATAAAGACGGCTGCCAATATCTCGGGTCATCTGAAGTTGAGGAATGCTTTTATCTAAAAAATAAGCATAATAAAAAAAACAAATATCAGCTCCCTTCTTGAGCAAGATTTTGCTTCCTTCCTTCTCATAGCGAATAAGATGATCAACGCCGGACCAACTTTCTATTTTTTCCGGGTGAATCATTTCCGTTAATAGTTCTGCAACGTAAGAAGAACAAAGAAAAGTTTCTCTTTCCATCTTCCGATGTTCCAGAACAAGCTGAGAAATCCGGACTTTTAGGAGTTTTTTGAACTCCCCGATGCTGAAAGAGCTTGTTCTGTCGAGCATCGTTCTCTCAACAAATTTTTTTTCTTGGGAGATTTTTTCTATCATCTGGGTCAAGTTGAGATTCTCCCAACCTTCCGGTTTTTTCTTATCCGCCAAGTAAATTAAATCGCCCATTTTTCCCTCCTTGATGCTTGCAAAGAACAGAAAACTGAATTGATTAGGCGCTTTTTTAATTTTTTTGTCAAAAAAAAGCGGAGGAATCAATTGATTCTCCGCTTGGGTTTTTCTAATTTACTTTTGATTGAAGTCGGGCAGGATCGATGCGCCCCAAACTTCTTCAAATAAAAATATCCTCTCCCACTCTTGGAGGCTCTCAGCTCTCCTTTTACAATCGAAGAGGTCTTCATTGCAGAAAGGATCTTGCTGTTCTGGCTTCTTCTCTTTGTCTACTTTATGCCTTCGCATTCTTCACCTCCAGGATTGTAATGATATCCTTTAAGGGGACTTTTACGGAAGACAGATTTTTTCCGGAGTGTTTTGATTTGAGAATTATAGCCAGGTAACCTTTTATGCTGGTAAAATCAAAACTGACCAGCACGTGGTTTCTTATTTTTTCTGATATTTTATTATTCAGGGGATTACCTATCAGAATCTTTTCCACGGAAAAAAGATCTATCACTCCGTTCTGGCTAAGAAAAATTCCTCCTCGACCGAAGGGGGGCTTGAATTCAAAGGAGAAATATGTTCCTTCATCTCTGTCCTCCAGAATAATGAAAGGAAAAATTCTTGCTCCAGCTCTTTGAATATTAAGACAGTATTCAACACTGCCCTTAAGCTTCAATTCTTCCTGCTTGGCTATTTTAACATTGCTAGCGCCATTGAGACCATTACGGATAATTTTTCGAGCCATTGGATTATTTCCTTTCTTTTAGTGGGGATTGTAAAGAGCTTTATAACGCCTGATAATGCCACAAATAAACAATTTGTCAATGAAATCGACAGTTGCTAGAGAGTCATTTTTTTTAATTCTTTGCGTATTTTTTTGTAATTGGGAATTTTTAGCTCTACTAAGCGCCAAAAATCTTTTGAGTGATTCATTTCCTTGAGGTGGCAGAGCTCATGGGCGATAATATAATCAGTATATTTTCTGGGCAGAAGCGCTATTTTGTAGTTGAAGCTCAATGTTCCGCTCGAGGAGCAGCTTCCCCAGCGAGAGGATTGATTCCGAATTGAAATTTTTTTGAAAGAAAAATTATAGAATTTATTGATTTCATTAACTCTTTCGCTGATTATTTTTTTGGCGTTGGTTTTGAATTTTTTATATTCCTCTTTCTTCGAGGTCGAAGGGTGAATCCCGTCTTTGATTTTTGTTTCCAGCCAAGATAAATTCGCCTGCAGAAATTCTTTAGCCTTTTTAAAACTGATATATTTGGGTAAAGTCATTTTGATGCTATTGTCTTGAGCAATCATCAGTTTTACGCTTCGGGCGGTTCCGTATTTTTTCATTTGGCAAGTAAATTCCCTTCCCTTAAGGAGTATCTTTTCTTCTCGCATAAAAACAAAAATCAAGCAAATAAAAACACTCTAAGATATTTTGAAAAATATTCTATAATTTAGAAAATCTCAAAAAACAAGATTTCAAAATCCCTAAAAAAACACCTTTTCAACTTATTGAATCGGATTTTTTCGTCTATTTACCGATTTTCGGCGGTAAAAGCAAAAGGTAGATGGCGGAAAGACCGACCAAGGAATAGACTATACGAGCCAAAAGAGTTTCTTCTCCAAAAAGAGCGGCCACTAAATCAAAATTGATTAGTCCAACCAATCCCCAATTTAGTCCTCCAATAATAACCAACACAAAAGTAATCCATCCCGGCCAATCGGTCTTTATTTTTTTCTCCTCATCCATTTTTCTCACCTCCATTCCCAATCATTTTTAGACTGAAAAATTAATTATTGAAAGTCTAACTGATCAGTGTATTTTTTCCGGTCGCTTTTTCTACCAGTTTTTGCAAATCAATTCGAAATAGGCTTGAGAGTGGGCGCAGGCCGGACATTCGGTCGGAGCTTCGATTCCATCGTGGATATATCCGCAATTTCGGCATCTCCAAGTGGCCGCCTCGTCTTTTTTGAAGGCCTTTCCTTCGTTGATGTTTTTTAACAGGCCGAGAAATCTCTCTTCATGGCCCATTTCCGCTTTGGCAATGTTTTTCATGACATTGGCTACTTCCATGAATCCTTCCTCTTCAGCCTTGGCGGCAAATTCAGGATACATGCTTTCATATTCGTGATGTTCGCCGGAAGCGGAAGCTTTGAGGTTGGTGGCGGTGTCGGCAATTGTTCCGGCCGGAAAAGAAGCTTGAATCTCGACTTCTCCGCCTTCAAGAAATTTAAAAAGGCGTTTGGCGTGTTCTTTTTCATTTTCGGCCGTTTCGGTGAAAATGGCGGAAATTTGCTCGTAACCTTCTTTCTTGGCTTTAGAAGCAAAGAAAGTGTAGCGATTGCGCGCCTGAGACTCGCCGGCAAAGGCGGTTAATAAATTTTTTTCGGTTTGAGTTCCTTTTAATGACATGGTTTTTGATTAGTGATTATTTTATGGAAAAATCTACATTTCCACCAATTTGGTGCGGACGGCATAAAGAGCGTCCAATTTTTTGGCTAAAGCTTTTTTGTCTTTGCTCTGGCCTACCAATTCTAAGATAATCAAGCCTTCCTCGGAACACTTATCCCCTACCCCATCATGAATTCCCAGTCGAGTCTTTATGCAACAACCGCCGGCCGTTAAAATTTTTTGAATTTCTACAGCCACATCTCGGCGTTTACCAACGGCGATGATAAGGATACTTTTTTTCATAAAAAAATTTTAAAAATTACTTCTTCCAGAGACCATGAAGATTGCAATAGGCTCGAACCGAGGCAATCTCTTCCGGTTTTGCTTTGAAATCAACTTCCGGCGCTTCTCCGGCGGCCAAGTATTTTCGACAAGTGCGACCTTCGGTCACTTCCATTTCCACCCATTCGATATGATGAGCCTCTTCCATGGGATGAGGGATCGCACCCAATTTCACTTTTGTTCCTTCCTCGGAGGTTTCGATCACGGGCAAATGCTTCTCCGTGAAGCCCTCTTCTTCGCTTTTCGGTGCTTGCAAAACCATCGGTTTGCCGCAACAGACCAACTCGCCCTGACCATTGTGAACAACCTCCACAATGTTGCCGCACAGTTCACATTTAAAAATTTGTTTATTCTCTGTCATTGTTTTATTTTAATGATTAATCTATATCAAAATTATATCAGACAAGGGTGGGATTGTCTAATTGCTTTTACTGTGGTAAAAAAAATCCAGTTCCGTTTTTACGGGGTATGGCCTAATTGGTTACCTGCCTGCCGGTAGGCAGGGGGCGCCTGCTTTGGGAGCAGGAAAACAATATTTAAAATTTAGTAAACGGGGTATGGCCTAATTGGTTAGGGCGCCTGCTTTGGGAGCAGGAGGTTCTGGGTTCGAGTCCCAGTACCCCGACAAAATTTTTACTCAATCTAGTTGGTGGTTCTATCGACCTCCTCCAATGACACCGCTAACGGTTTTGACTATAACTAAGCCAAGGGCGGCGACGATGACGCCGACGAGGGCGTAAACCATAATTTTTTTGGCCTGTTGAATCTTGTCATTTTCTCCCTGAGCAGTCAAGTAAGTGAAGCCTGCATAGATAAAAACAATGACGCAAAGGATGCCGACAAGAGTAATTGCCCAATTGCTGAGAGTTAGAAGAACTTGTTTGACCGAAGCACCCGACATGTTGGTTTCACTACCGATAGTTTCAGTCCCCCAACCCTCCTGGGAAACATTACCGGCGTTAGCTAACGGAATCCAAGCCGAAAGAAACAGCTGAGAAATCTTTTTCATTGTTTTATTTTAATTTATATAAGTTGTCTATATTCAATATAGGATAATATTTTTTAAAAACAAATGAAAAAATTTTTGATGTTAAAGAAAGAATTTAGATCTTTGGCTGATATAAAACAGGCGGGAATTTTGCAGAGGTTTTTTAAGACCGGACCCGGCCAATATGGCGAGGGAGATTTATTTTTAGGAATAAAAGTGCCGGTACAACGGAAATTGGCGAAAAAATATGCCGATTTGGAAATGTCATGGATAGAGAGGCTGTTAAACAGTCCCATTCATGAGCATCGGCTAACTTCACTTTTTATTTTAATTAGTCAGTTTAACAAGGCGGACTCTCAAACCCAAAAAGATATCTTTAACTTTTACATTGAGTATTCGAAAAGAATTAATAATTGGGATCTGGTCGACTTGTCGGCGCCGAATATTGTCGGCAAATATTTGGTGGATAAAAAAGTTAAAGAACTAAAAATCCTGGATCGATTGGCAGTGTCGCACAATCTTTGGGAAAGAAGAATCGCCATTCTGGCGACTTTTGAATTTATTAAATTGGGAAAAAGCGACTTGACTTTTAGAATCGCTCAAAAACTTTTGAAAGACAAAGAAGACTTGATTCACAAAGCGGTCGGTTGGATGCTTCGTGAAGTAGGCAAAAGAATCGGTGAGGCGGAGGAAGAAAAATTCCTACTTCCCCACTACCAATCAATGCCCCGCACCATGTTGCGTTACGCCATTGAAAGATTTCCGGAGGCAAAAAGAAAAAAGTATTTGAGGGGAAAGATTGGCCTTAAATAAACTATAGATCTATTCGCATTTTTCTTCCCAGGGGCGGAGGCATTTTTCTTTTTTTTCGCACCAAGAGTAGCCGGCGGAACCGATACATCCGTGTTCGTCTTTATCTCCGCCAACAATATTTTCCGAGTTTTTGATTTCAGCAGGATTAGCTATTTTGGGCTCATTCGTACTAGGATCGGGAAGTTGTTCTTCGATGAGCGACGGTTTGGCTTTTGGCACTTCCCTTTCGGTTTTTGGAGTGTTCTGCTTCAAGTAAAAAAGAACAAGCAGGAGGCCAGCGGCGAGAAGAGCAATAACAATCGCGATTTTTTTGTTCATTTTTTTGTTTAAAGATTTTTTTCAGTTTAACAAAATTAATTGGAAGAATAAAATTTTTGCGAAAGCTGAAAAGATGGGCTAGGATTTGGCATAAGTTTAGTTGCCGTTGTAGCTCAGTTGGTAGAGCAACTCCATGGTAAGGAGTAGGTCGCCGGTTCAAGTCCGGCCAACGGCTCAAAAATCGGAGCGTAGCATAGTTGGTTAATGCGCAGGGCTGGGGGTCCTGAGACCGCAGGTTCGAATCCTGCCGTTCCGACTCGATTGCTGAAGGAAGGACTTGTAGCTCAGTTGGTTAGAGCGCGGCGTTCACATCGCCGAGGTCAGAGGTTCGATCCCTCTCAAGTCCACCAAGCTCTATTTAAAAGATGATTTGGGAAAATCTCAGTCGGTTACCTGCCTGCCGGTAGGCAGGGAGCGTACGGTTCACATCCGTAAGGTCGCAGGTTCGAATCCTGCATTACCCACAATTTTTGGGAGAGGTCGCATAGTTGGTCTAGTGCGCCGGTTTCGAAAACCGGTGTACCGCAAGGTACCGAGGGTTCGAATCCCTCCCTCTCCGCACGGAAAAATTCAATTTTTTTGGTTTCAAAATCCGGGAGGCAGGCCTCCCTCTCCGCACGGAAAAATTCAATCTTTTTGGTTTCAAAATCCGGGAGACAGGCTTCCCTCTCCGCCAATTTCAAACTATGAACAAATATAAAAATATCAAAATCAATTATCCGATGATTGTCGTTACCTTGGTGGTGGCAGCTGTTTTTATCCGGATTTATCTTTCGGCGCTGGCCGAAGCACCTTCTGTTGATTCCGGTCCCAATTTTTTATTCACCTCGATTATGGCGTTAATTGTTTTGACACTCGGTCGTCTCCCCGTTTCTTTTAGAAAGTGAAAAGTTGG
>CAIUEV010000007.1 GCA_903898335.1 uncultured bacterium
AGGACAAAATAAATCTATTGGCATTAAAAAACGCCCGTAAAAACGAGCGTTAGGCTTTACACAAAGATATCCTTGGCATATAAGAGGGGGGAGTTCTTTGAAAGTATAAAATCTAAAGGAGGTGAAAGATGAAAAAGCAGGTGGCGATTTTGGCCGGAGGTTTGGCGACGCGACTATATCCTTTAACGGAGAAAATTCCCAAAGCTATGGTGGATATAAAAGGAAAGCCTTTTTTTGAGCATCAGATAGCGCTTTGCAAAAAAAATGGAATTGAAGAGATTGTTTTTTGCGGAGGGTATCTTTGGGAACAAGTGGCCGATTATTTCGGAGATGGCAGAAAATTCGGAATCAAAATTGTCTATTCGATAGAGAAAGAGAAGTTGGATACGGGAGGCGCTTTAAAAAACGCAATTAATTTTTTGAGAGAAGATTTTTTTGTGCTTTATGGCGACTCATACCTGACAATAGATTGGAAAAAAGCTTGGAATTTCTATAAAAAATCCAAGGCGAAAGGCTTGATGACAATATATCAAAACAGGCCGGAAGATGGTCTAAGAAGTCAGATTGCGATTAACGAAAAGGGTTGGATAACCGATTTTACCAAAGAAAATTTTACCCCAGAGATGAAATATGTCGAATACGGGCTAAATATTCTTAACTTGGAAGTCTTAGATAAAATATCCGAAAAAACTTTTCCAATTGGCAATTATTTTGAATTGCTTATCGCAAGAAGACAGCTGATAGGATATGAATCCGCTGAGATTTTTCAAGAAATCGGTTCTTTTGAAGGAATAAAAAAGCTCATTGACTCAATCAACTAAAAATCAAAAGCTCACACCAGTGGGCTTTTTTGCTTGACAGATGCTTATTTTAGGAGTCATTTATTAAGTTAATCAGTAAAAAGTTCTTTAACAATCTACCCAAATATATTTGGAGAAAAGAGAGGTGTAAAAATGTATCGGATGCTACTTGGTAAAGCGCCTTTGCGCTTGTCGATGGGCGGAGGAGGCACAGACATTCAATCCTTCTATTCTTTGGAAGGAGGGTATTGGACGTCAGCGGCCATTTCTCTTTATGTCAGAATCTCAGTGAACAGAAGATGGAGTAAGCACTGGATAGTCAAATATTCAGACAAGGTTCAGATGGTGGAAAGAATTGAGGAAATTAATCACGGAATAATTCGAGAAAGCCTTCTTTTCCTTAAAGCTAGTGACTGGTTGAAAGGAAGAGGATTGGAGCTCAATATTATTTCCGACGTGCCCGGATCTTCCGGCTTGGGAGTTTCCGGCGCCATAACGGTTAGTTTGCTTCAGATTCTTCACGCCATGAAGGGTGATAATCTGCCGCGTAAAGAGCTGGCCGAAGAAGCCTATTATGTTGAACATGATTTATGCAAATCGACAGCCACAGGTAAACAGGATCAGTATATTGCCGCTTTTGGAGGAGTTACTTCCTTTGAGGTGACGCGGAGCGGTTATGTTGATGTTTATCCTCTTGAGCTTGATCAAAGAACCATTTTTGAGTTAAACGAAAACTTGGTTCTTTTTGGAACCGGACTTTCGCGACCCAAATCGGCTAATGAAACTCTGAAAGGTCAAGGTTTGGCCTCAATCGCTAACGGCTTTAGTAAGATCGATTATTTGAATAAAATAAAAGATATCGGTCTGAAGCAGCAAAAAGCTTTGATGAAAGGTGAAACCAGGCTTTTTGGAGAATATTTGGACGAGCATTGGGAAACCAAAAAATGGTATTCCGATCATGTGGTCAGTCAAGGAATTGACGATGTTTATGAAGAGGCAAAAATAGCCGGTGCGATTGGGGGAAAAGTTATTGGAGCCGGTACGGTTGGAGCCTTTTGGCTTTTTTATGTTGACGGAAAAAACAAGTCTGATTTGAGAGATAAGATGAAAGAATTTGGTCTTGAGGAAGTTCCTTGGAGCTTTGTGGAACACGGTTCAATGATCGCTTATTGCGAATAAAAGGAGAAAAAGATGATCAGACCTTTGACTGTTGGAGAACATTTTTTTAGAGAATGTTTGTTGGAAATGAGTAAGGTGACAAACCTTTTACTTGATCAGATTGCCATTCTTGATCGAATGGCTCAAATAATCAACGAATCTCGCAATGATGGCGGAAGACTGTTCTTCTGTGGAGTAGGTGGAGGAGCCGGCAATGGCACTCACGCAACCGGGGATTTGTTGAAAAGCTGCAGTATCAAAGCGATTTGCCTGACAGACAACATCCCGACCGTGACCGCCATTACTAACGACGAAGGTTGGCAAGAAGTTTTTGTAGCTCAGTTAGCTATTTGGGGTTTGAACAGTAAAGATGTTCTTTTTGTGCTTTCTGTCGGGGGCGGTGATGATGTTAGAAACATTTCAGCCAATATCGTCAGAGCGGTTGGCTTTGCAAAGACGGTGGGA
>CAIUEV010000008.1 GCA_903898335.1 uncultured bacterium
GCATCTTTTAAAAACTGTATTTTGATAAGCACAAGTGATGCCTGTCCACTTACCGGTTATCTTGACTTTCCCCTCCAGAACTACATCTCGGGGAAAGGCGTCAGAATTAATCCCAGCATAAAAATAAGGAAATTTTTCATCTTTGAGGGTTTTCTCAATCCCATAATCTTGCCCGCTCACAAATGTAGCCATAATTTCTCCCTCCCAGGAAACATCAATCGGCGTGTCGAAAGTCGTTTCTTCCTTGTTGTTACTTGTCAGTCCTGCCGTCTTTGATTTATTTTTACTGCTCGAATAGACAACGAAAACCACGCTTCCAACAAGTGCAATCGCTAGAATCAGATTAATAACATTAAATTTTTCCCCGCCAAGGCGCTTTGGATTTTTCATTTGGGGTATTTATCCAACTGGCTTCTTAAGTGAGATTTCGTAGTGGTTTTTCTTATTATTGTAATGTTTTATTCTTTCTGGCAATTTATTAACGGTGAGATCCAATCTTTAACACTAATCTTATAACTTTACTGAAACAAGTTATTTTAAAGGTATCGAATTCGACACGGTTAAAATTAGGATTGTGTATTGTTTCCCAAATACCCAAGAAATCAACCGTATATCTTGTTTTCATCCAGTTTTGTACTACAAAACGAGGATCCTCCGAATTCTTATATTTCGCAATGTCAGTTAAAGAAATAAAATCCTTCTCTTTTTGAGAAAAAAAATTTATCTTTACATTTTGAACCATAAGTTCTCTTTTCATGATTTAAGAATTAATTTTTATAAAGATAAAAACAGCCCACACCCTCACCCTATTCCCATAAATCAATTCCATCAAAAAAGAATCTTGTTTCCGGAAACGCTAAAAATACCGATTAAGAGAGGATAATTCGGTTAAGAATATTTTTTCTATATTTAATTTAAGAATTCCAATCAGGGTCTTGTTTTGGTTGGCAACTGTTAAGGATTTCTTAGTAGTTAAATTTAATGCTAAGACAAATTGGAGAAAACAAAAAAACTTGATTTAACTAGCTATAAAGAAAAATTTTTTATCATAGTACAATGTAGCTGGTTTAATTAATTTAAAATTATAAAAAAATGAGAAAACTTCAGATCGGCGTGATGGGATCGGCAGCCGATGTAAAATATTCGAAAAAAATTGAAAAAATCGCTGAAAAAATCGGTGAGCTTCTCGCCCAAAAGGGAAATATTGTTGTTTATGGGGCTGAAAAAGATTACGATTCATTATCCACAGCCGCCGCTCGTGGCGCAAAAAAGGCGGGCGGAATAACAGTTGGTGTAACCTATGGAAAAGGTAAAGATGTCTGGGATAAAGATGGAAACACAGATGTCATTATTTGTAGCGGTTTGGAAAGAGGCGGAGGAAGAGAATTTGTCCTAGTGAACAGTTGCGACGGCATAATCGCAATTTCCGGCGGATCGGGGACAATGAACGAAATGCTAGTCGCCTACCAATTAAACATTCCTATTGTGGTCGTGAAAGGAACTGGAGGCTGGGCCGATGAAATGGCAGGAAAATATTTCGATAGTCGCAAGAGAATGAAAGCAGTTCCAGCCAATACTCCTGAAGAGGCTGTAAAGAAAATATTAAAACTTGCGAAAACTAAGAAATAAAATTCACCCATTGCTCTCTTCAATTAATATCGTGCAAGCTATATCATATGAACTCAATTGCACAACGATATAAACGCACAAGAATCTAAATTATAAAAATTAACATTATATTTTTTAGCATCAGACTCTTTAAACACAGTTTGAACTAGTTCCCTTTTGGAACTAGCTGCCTCTTTCATTGTTTCAAAAGATAAACTATCTCATTAATTATCCTATTCTCTTAATCGTTTTATTATCAACAAGGGAACACATTTTGATAATTGCAATTTGGTTTAATTTATCCATCTTTGTGAAGTCAAAACAAAAGCGTTCGCTCCAGCATTTTTCCAAAACTGGTCGAATTCGACCAGTTTAAAATCTAGATTGTTTATTTCTCCGCTCCCCTAGGCATTTTTATCGTTTTCCCGACGTCGGCAAAATGGTCATTAATTTTATTTTTTCAATCAGGGTCTTGTTTTGATTTTTGACAGAACTGTACAAAGATTCTTCAATAAGAGTACAAATGGGCTTCGGCCTCCGAGACTCTCTCCTAAAAGGAGGGAGTCGTTTTTTTAGAAAAAATTTTGATTGGTATAATGTTTTCAAGAAGAAAATAAGGTTTGAAGAAAAGTTCCTCTAAACTAAAAAACCCCTTGCGGGGGAAGCTACCTTACGAACTTGTGCTGTCTGGGCTTTAGCCAACCGATGGATGGGAACACCCAGAACAATCCGTAAAGGATTTATGCTTATTTTTATAGTAAGAGAATTTAATGGTTTGTCAAAATTTTAAATTTTTTTGCCCTAAAAACGAAAAAACCCCCTGCTTTAACGAGACGCCATACGGTATCCCAACGCAGAAGGATCTAGATTACTTCTCTTTGTAAAAAGAATATCCCAATCAAGACTCCTTTGTTACCCCCCCCCGCCGCCAAGGCGTTTTGGGTTTTTCAACTGTTAAGAAATCCTTAACAGTTGAATTTTAATTTTATTTTTTCTCAACCCATCTATGTCCCGTATTGAAATGGATATCAACAATTTCCCAAAAAAGTGTTCCGTCGGGTAAATGAAAACTGCGACCATAAGTCGAGGGAACTTTAAAATCGAACTTCTTTATTGTCTCAACCAATTTCCCCTCCGTCTTTGAGTAAACCATCATCTTACCTTCCCCCAGAAAATCGGCAAATTCATCTTTAAATCTACTCGCATGTTCACTGAAATTTCTCATTTGCAAACCTTTGGTGGGTCGATATTTTCGCAAAACTTTAAGCCACCGCGGATCCTCAATATATTTTTCTAAGTCCTTCAGACAAAAAGTGATAAAAACTTCATTGTTCTCATAAAAAGCGTCCTGCGGAATCTCGGGCGATTTTAATTGAATCGTTTTAATCGATTTGGAATAAGGATCAGGTTTCCGTTCATTTCTTCTTTTCAGACTTTCCTCCAATTCGTATTTTTTCGAATAAGCCTTCATCTCTTCTTCATACAAATTCTGCTTCCTTGATCGAAGAAAAACGACAATTGCGAGGGTAAAAAAACCGAGAACAAATCCGATAATAAAGGGCAAGACATTACTCATGGGTTGTTTTTAAGGAATTATAAGTTCCGGATTTTTCAGTGAGATTTCGTAGCGGTTTTTCTTATTATTGTAGTGTTTTATTCTTTCTGGCAAATGGGAGAGGGCTCTGGTCTGCTTCGGTTGTTCGAAATTTTCGAATAACTGTTTATTTGGCTTGAAATAGCTACATTTGAGAACGATTTGTTGATTTAATAAATCTCTTTATATATCTTTTCCGTATGTATCTGAGCTTATGCGAGTGTTTTATTGGCTCTAATCTAAAAAAGATTGCAAGAATAAAAATACCTTTATTTATAAGCATAAGCCCCTACAGTTTTGGCATATAAATTCTTTTGAAAAGAGAAGAACATGGATCGAATTTTTTCTACGCTACCAAGAGACCGCTCTGCATCGGCAATAGCGTGATATTTTAAATTTAATAAGATTGGTAATTTTTCTTCATCAAGCTCCTCAACGCCTTTTTCTTTGTATTTTGATAGAACAAAATCTAAAAACTCTTTTTGTTTTTCATCTAAATTTGCAAAAATTTTATCTTTTGCCTGCTCCACTCTTTTCACTCTGGAAATTGGCTCTGTCAAGAATGAAACGTATGTCAGAACATCAAAAAGATCGCTTTGTTCCGCATCTATCATTTTTTGCAGTGTTTCTAATTCATCTTTGCCAAAACCTTTTTCAGCGATTTTATCCAAAAAAGCTCTTCGGGTTGTTGGATTTGACCAAATTTTTCTAAGCTCTTCCTCGTTTTTGAAAAATTCCGGCATAGTGCCAAACATGCTATCCATAAATTCTTGGATTGAGATTGGTTTACCGCTAGCGCTATAAAATGCGGTTGATATTATATGCTGAATTTCACGTTCTTTGCCATCACGTAGTTTGATCTTTAATTTTCTCCTTTGAGGATTTTCACACTCACACGGATTTTTTCCGCAGGCAGGACATATTTTGGAAGTTTTTTCGCACACACAAGGATTTTGCCCACAAATAGAGCATAATTTTGGTGGTTTGGTTTCACAGACACATGGATTTTGTCCGCACCTTGAGCAAACTTCCTCTATCGGATCACCATCCCATTCAGGATCGGAAAAATGCTTATAAGCATCCACGAAATCATAAATTGTAAAATATTCTTTGCCATCAAAGAGCCTCGTCCCGCGACCGACAATCTGTTTAAATTCAATCATCGAATTTATCGGGCGCATTAAAACAATATTTCGAATATTACGTGCATCTACCCCGGTTGAAAGTTTCTGCGAAGTCGTCAAGATCGTTGGAATTGTTTTTTCGTTATCTTGGAACTCACGTAAAAATTGTTCTCCACGTGCACCATCATTAGCCGTGACTCTTACGCAATAGTTAGGATCACTATTCTCTTTCATCTGATTTACTAAATCACGAACGGCCAATGCGTGATCTTGAGTGGCACAGAATATTATTGTTTTTTCGTTTTGATTTATCTCGTCTAAAACCACACGAACTCTTTTAGCTTCGCGTTCTTTTATTTCGATAATCCGATTAAAGTCCGGCTCCTCGTAAACTTTTCCTTCTTCCACTTCACCTTCAATAATTTTATCATCGGAAGTATATACATACTCATCAAGGGTAGTTTTTATCCTTTTTACTTTAAAAGGTGTCAGAAATCCATCATTTACGCCTTCCTTGAGCGAGTATGTATATACCGGCTCACCGAAATACCGATAAGTATCAGCGTTGTCTTGTCTTTTTGGCGTAGCAGTCAAACCAAGCTGAACAGCTGGAGAAAAATGCTCTAAAATTCCTCGCCAATTACTTTCATCGTTTGCGCCACCACGATGACATTCATCAACAATAATAAAATCAAAAAAATCTGCCGGATATTCGCCGAAATAAGGCGTCCCACTCGGACCACTCATAAAAGTTTGAAATATTGTAAAATAGATACTGCCACTCATCGGCACCCCTCCTTTTTTGTGAATATCCAAAGGATTAATTCGCACTAAAGCATCTTGCGGAAATGCCGAAAAAGCGTTGAAGGCTTGATCGGCCAATATGTTTCTGTCAGCTAAAAACAAAATTCTTGGTCTACGTTCCCCATGAGAAGTCAAATTCCAGCGGGTTTGAAAAAGCTTCCAAGCAACCTGAAAAGCTACCGCTGTTTTTCCTGTTCCGGTGGCCATAGTCAAAAGAATTCTATTTTTTTCTTCCGCTACGGCACTTAAGATATTGTTAATTGCAATTTCCTGATAATATCTTTTGCCCAAATCTCCTTCGTTGGGAACGTTGGCAAAAAATTCTTTCCATATATTTTTGTCGGAGAATGTCTTATCCCACAACTCTTCAGGTGTGGGAAATTCATCAATAAGCCCTTCCTTTCCTGTCTTCATTGAAACCTCATAGATTTCTTTACCGTTAGTTGAATAAGCGTAATCGACTTGTAATTTTTGAGCGTATGCTTTAGCTTGCGCCAGCCCTTCCGTTACTCCAAGGTTTGCAGCCTTTGCCTCGACTACGCCAATTTTGCGATTTCTGTGAACTAAAATATAATCGGCGATTTCCGACTTGCTCCGCGTTCCGCCTGTTTGAATTTTTCCATCCGTAATACGAAATTCTCGATGGATTTTCGATCCCTCAACCTCTCCCCATCCGCTGACTTTAAGTTTTGGATCAATGTATTCTGCTCGAGTTTCTGATTCGTTCATAAAGCTACATCAAAAGAAAATAATTTAAGGGTATCATAACCGCATTGTGTTCCTGCGAATATCCTAGTTCATTCTTGGAAATAATAAGGCTGTAGTTAGGCTTTACTTTCAGGCTGGTTGTCATAATCTGTTTAAATCCTTTTTTTCCCGCTCCAACCTCGATAACGATTCTTTTATCTATTAAATTTATCACAAAATCAGCTCCGCCCTCGGAAACATCATAGGTTAGCGAAGCCCCGGTCGTTTTTGGCAAAATTCTGTTTAGATACATACCGACAATATCTTCAAATAAACTTCCTTGATAATTTTCAAATGCACCAATGCTTTCTCTTGACGATAAGTATGAAAATCTAAGAGAGGGAGTCGCGAATAGATATTTTGAAGGTTTTTTAACTTGTCTAAAATGCGATCCGTAGGGAGCAACTCTTGAAATTAATCCGGAATTTTCCAACGATCTAAGGATTAGACGGAGAGTGTCAGGCTTCATCTCTAAAGCTTCACTTAATTTTGTAACACTTACGCCTAGGGTTTCAGAAATTAAATACAATATTTTGTCAATTCGGTTCAAAGTCTCGGTTTCAAATTTATAGAATTGAGGAATATCTGTGTAAATGACTTTGTTAATCACCTGGGATACAAAGCTAATCGCTAAAAATTCGTTCTCCGATCGCAACGTGAAAGGGAAAGTTCCGAGCTTAATATATTTACGTATTTCAAAATTATCGACATCCAACCAATATTTTCTGATCTTTTCAGTTTCTTTTTGTAGTTTATCATAAACGTCTTTAGCGTCTGTCGAATTTAAAATCGCCTCTTTAATGGTTTGGCTGATTCCTTTAATGGGAAATTTACTGTGTTTGAAAAGCATATATTCAGAGAAACAAACCGGATAGATATCCACAAAAAAAACTCTTCTGGCAACATCGGCATTAATTTGTTCTCGCAACAACAACGCAGCAGACCCGGTGCAAAAAATCATAACTTTTTTGGATTTATCATACATTGACTTCAAAAACACCGCCCAGTTTTTATCGTAATGAATTTCATCCAAAAAAAGAATTAAAGGTTCCTCAATTTCTTCAAGGTGTTTACCTGTCAGCTCCTCATAGTTTTCCATAATATCCCACAAATTAACATCAAACCTCCTTATGGCTTCTTCCACTGACAAATAAAGCTTCGTAATATTTTCATTTGGTAAAGATAAAAAAAGTTGAGCCAAAAGAGTTGTCTTACCCGTGCCTCTCAGTCCGGGCATGACAATAATTCTTGGTTCGTTTCCTTTTTTTAAAAAATCCTTAACATATTTTTGTAAAACCAAAAAAGCACTCCTCTTGAAAAGAGGCTTTCCCTGCATA
>CAIUEV010000009.1 GCA_903898335.1 uncultured bacterium
AAAATATTTTAATAGACGAAGTCCAAAATATTGACCATTGGGAAAGATTTTTGAGACGCATTCACGATGAAGGCTATAAAATATTCATCACTGGCTCCAACGCTAAGCTTCTCAGCTCTGAGTTGGCGACTCACTTGACGGGAAGATATTCCAAAATAGAGTTGTACCCTTTTTCTTTTAAAGAATTCCTGGCTTTTGACAAGTTAGCAATAGGAGAAATGACATCTTCTTTGAAGTCCAAGATCCTTAAGTTTTTTGATGATTATCTGCAAAAAGGGGGTTTTCCCGAATATTTAAAATACGGAGAAGCCGAGTTTGTCAGAAGAACTTATGAGGACATAATTTACAAAGATATCGTGGCTCGTTTTGGAATTAGAGAGGTAAAGCAGTTTCAACAATTAACCGGATTTATTTTTACCAATTTCACTCGAGAGGCCAATTATAATGCGCTGAGTAAAATATTGGCAATAAAAAGTCCGATGTCGGTTCGAAAATATATTGGATTTTTGGAAGAATCGTTTCTGATTTTTGAGCTTTTTAAGTATGATTTTTCAGTTAAAAAACAAATAAGAGCTAATAAAAAAATTTATGTCATTGATAATGGGATGAGGAACAATGTGGCTTTCAGCTTCTCTGAAGACAGGGGATGCCTTTTGGAAAATGCGGTTTTTATTGAACTGAAAAGAAGATCTTACGAAGGTTTTTATTTCCAAGGTAAAAAAGAATGTGATTTTCTGGTTAAAGAGAAGAGTGTGATCACTCAAGCGATTCAGGTGACCAAGATGCTCGATTTTAATAATGAGAAAAGAGAAATAGGTGGATTGCTGGAGGCAATGGAAACGTTCAAGCTTAAAGAGGGCTTGATTTTGACTGATAACCAAGAAGAAGAGAGAAAAATCGGGAAAAAATCGATAAAAATATTACCGGTTTGGAAGTGGCTGTTGGAGAACTAAAAGTTTAAAGTTCAAAGTTAACAAAACGTAAAAAATAGCGATGCAGGATAATCGTTTAAAATTATTTTTGGCTGTTGCGGTGCTTGTTTTGAAGTCGGTTTTGGCCGGCGCGGCTTTTTATTTGGTGGCTATCCGAAGCATGGATCTGTTTTGGGTTTTTGCTCTATTTATTTTGATTGATATTTTGGACGGACGATTGCTGGGGGAGGGTTTTCGACTTTGGGACACTATCGGCGATCGGATTTTCGCCTACGCTTGTTTTTTAGCGTTGATGGTTTTTTCGGAGACGATTTACCCGATTTTTATCTTGATAATGGTTTTTTTAGCCAAAGACATGACGATCACGCTGTTGGCCTGGTGGAAAAAAACGGGAACGGTTCGGTCGAGTCTGTTTGATCGGCTGGCAATCCTTATGGTGGCGCTTTACTTTGTCAGTTTCGCAGTCGGTCTGAAAGGGGAGTGGATGGAAGGATTCTTTGGGCTGGCAATCGGCATTGTGATTTTGCAGTTTGCCCTGAAAGTGAGAAAGATATTAGGAATTGGTCGGCGCATTGTCGCGAAAAAAGCCGGAAAGACATTGTAGAAAGTTTTGCAAAATTTCAAAAATAATGATACAAATAAGTTAACAAAAATGTTAATTATTATGTATTGATATTTCCATGAACACTATCGAGCTAAACAATTTAGTAAAAAAATTACAAATATCCAAAGACCAAATCTTAAGAGAGGAGGCGGAAATTGAATTTCTTTCTCTGTTGGCGGAGAACAGTCTCGGGATAAAAGTGGTTTTTTACGGTGGGACAGCGTTAAGGCTGGCTTACGGTTCCCCTCGATTTTCGGAATATATTGATTTATTGCGAATAAAACCATTCAAATTTAAAGAGTTTGAAACGCTGATTAAAAAAGTTGCCGGCAAAAATGGCAAAAAATGGAGAATTAAAGACCTTAAAGAAAAAAGAAACACTTTTTTCGCCCTTTTTCTGATCAGTGATGATAAGCTAAAGCATAATTTTTCTCTCAAAATAGAATTGCATATTCCGGCTAAGAAAGTCTCCATCGAGAATCAGTTGGTTTTGATAAAAAGCCCGACCCACATCGCGGAGCCCTTGTTGCTTGTACCGACCATAGAGGCTTTGGAGAAACTGAAAATAGAGACAGTCGTCGAAAGAAAAAAAGCGAGAGATATCTTTGATTTGTGGTATATAGCTCAATTCAAAAGAAGTTTTCTGAATATCCCTCCCCTTAAGTCGCCTTACTCGGAAAGAGAATTCAAAAATGAATTGCAAGTTTTTTTGCCTCGTAAATTTTATCCGGTGATAAAACAACTTTATGAATACACTCAAAGAAAAAATTAAAACCATTCCCAAGCCTTATTTTTCTCTACGGGACATTGAAAAAATCAGCTCGATGGATATTGGCGGCTTAAAAGTTTCACTTAATCGACTTGTGAAAAGGGAAGAGCTGACCAGAATTTCCCACGGGCTTTACACGATGGATGTAGCCGCATTGGACTTTGAAAAAATAGCTTGCGAAATATATCGGCCGGCCTATGTTTCTTTCGAATCGGCTTTGGCGATGCACAATGTTCTCAGTCAAAAACCCTTGCATATCACTTTGGCGTCAACCAATCGAAGTAAAAAAATCCGTTTGGGGGACAGGCTTGCCATATATCATCATCTGAAGCGGGATTTATTTTGGGGGTTTGTCAGGTATGGCGACCATTTGCTAGCCGAGCCGGAAAAAGCTTTTTTGGATCTGGCCTATCTTTCATCCAAGGGATATGCTCATTTTGATTTTGAGGAGATGAATTTGGAGTTGCTTAATAAGAAAAAACTGGAAAGATATTGCAGGAAATTTTGCAAAGCGGGAATAAAAAAAGTCTGCAATTTTTTACCGAAAGAGAAAAAATAAAGGTGAATTTTAGGCGGAACGGACATTTTTGACAAAAAAATATTTGGTGTATACAAAGTATATACTAACCACTAAAGGATAAAACTATGAACTCCGCTGTAATTAACATCAAAACCGATCCA
>CAIUEV010000010.1 GCA_903898335.1 uncultured bacterium
AAGAAGTAGTTAGGAAGTTATCATCGTAAGCTGAATCGATGGAAAAAGTGGTTCCTCCGAGAGACAATCCTGTTCCCGCCGAGTAGGTGGTATTGGTATCCGTGTCAATATCTGTAAACTGGGCGGTCAGGTCGGCCAGTCCCTGTCTTTGGAGAGTCAGAGTCTTGGTTGTTGTTCCTGAGAAAGCCAGACCGGTTGGATAGTTGTTAGTGTCGGTGTCGGTGTCAATATCGTTTCCACAGATAAAAGCAGTCCCGTTCCAAGAAAGTTTTTGGCTAGCGGTGCAGGTGGGAGCATTAATTTGGATGTTGCCGGTAGTTGAGATCGGCCCGCCCGAAAGACCGTTTCCGGTATTGATTTGGGTCACCGTGCCGGTACCGCTGGCGGAAATCCAAGTAAAACCTCCCGTGAGCTGATTATAGGAAAGGACTTGACCGTCAGTCGGCGTATTGCTGTTTCTCAGATGATTACCGGCAATAGCATTATTTTCTATTTCATTGGCGGATATCGTTTGACCCAGATAAGAAACATTGCTCGGCAGAGTGGCCGCCGTATGGCTATGGCTATCATCGAGAACGGAAATATTATCGTATTCCCCGGAAAGATCGCCGCCAAAACCGGTAGCGGCGACTAAAAAATTGTCATCGTATGTGTCAGCCACCGAGATAGTCGAGTTCTGAATATCAATACCGTTACCGGCTGTATATTCTGTTCCCGTGTTCACGATCCCCACACTTGGTTCAGCCGTGCTTTTTATCGTAATCGTGTTATTCGACAAAGAAGTCTCGACACCTCCCTCACCTTTGATTTTAAGAGTACTGCCCGACCTCAATTCGTCCTTCCCATCATTATCCGCCTCAAGATAGATCGACTGGACATCTGTTGCGGCGATTTTTAAACCAGTCTCTACGTCAGAATCATTCTCCGAATTTTTCCTCTCCTCAGTTGAGGGGAGGTGGCCGGAGGCCGGAGGGGTTGATAAATTATCGTTAGTAATGTCGATCTCTTTTTCATCATCTACATCCTCCTCGCCACCCTCTCTAATCACCTTTTCTATATTACTGAGCTTTTCATCCATTAGCGCCAAAAAGGAGGGTTGCTCCTCTTCCCCACTTTCCTTAACAAATGGATTGATTAAACTCCCAAAACTCTCAATAAAAGTAAGTTTTTTTGGTGGGGATAAATTTCCAACCTCGCTCCCCACTTTTTCCATTTTTGCCAATCTAGACTCGGGCAAACCGACTATTCTAGCCAAATAATTATTATTTTGAGCCAATCCTCGAGCCAGCAAAGATAAACCCAAAATCACCCCACCATCATAATGGCTGTCGCGTAAGAAAAATTCTCAATCACCTTCAAACGGCCGAATATTGGGTCATATAGGCTTTTTTTCTTTGTATTCTTCTCCTTATTTGGCAAAAATTCGGAAGCCCTTTCCTCTTTTTTAACAGCCCCATTCTCTTCATTCTTGGGCTGAAAATTTGACTCTGAAAAATCCAGTAAGTCCTTTTCTTGTTTTTTCTGGAAAATTCTTCTTTCTTCAACCATTAAAGGCTTAGAATCGCGATCCAAAGAAAGCATTCTGTCATTAAAAGGCTCTTCTTCTTCCTCAACTCCCGACTCCGGCAAAGCCGCCGGAATCTCCTTTTTTCCCTTTTTAATGGCGCTTCTTATGGCTCCGTGAGTCTTTTTCGCCACCTTGCCAATTTCACTGAAATTAAAACCTTTTTCAATCAAAAAGGCGTAAATCTCCAACTGAATATCGTTTTTCTCCTTGTTTAAAGCGTATTTTTTCCTTAAAACGCCTAAAGACTTTGAGCCAAATCGCTCCAAAATCAGTATTTCCGCCTCTTTTATTCTGCTCTTTTTATATATTTTTGTTTGTTTGGGCCGAGCCATTGTTTTTTGTTTCTTTTTTCAAATCGAATTCACGCTTCCATAATAGCTTGGCT
>CAIUEV010000011.1 GCA_903898335.1 uncultured bacterium
TGTTGAAAAAAGTGATAATTTTAAAGCGTTGATTTTTGACTCGGTTTTTGATTCCTATAAAGGGATAATCCTTTATATAAGGGCTTTTGAAGGCGAGCTGAGAAATGGTCAAGAAGTTCGTTTGATGGGAAGTGGCGCCAAAAGTATGATTCAAGATGTAGGTTTTTTCTTTCCCGGGAGAACTTCCACCGGTTCGATTAAGGCCGGAGAAATCGGTTATTTGGCTACCGGCCTGAAAGATATTCGCTTTTGTCGAGTTGGAGATACTATTTCTCTGGAAAAATACGCTGAGACAGCCGAACCTTTGTCCGGCTATCGACCGAGTATCCCCATGGTTTATGCCGGAGTATACCCTATAGATACTGAAAAATATGAAGAACTGAGGGACGCTTTGAATCGTCTGAATCTTAATGATGCGGCTTTCTCCTTTGAGCCGGAAACCAGCAACGCCTTGGGAAGAGGCTTTAAAATAGGTTGTTTGGGTCTTCTGCATTTGGAAATCGTGAAGGAAAGAATCAGAAGAGAATTTCTTTTGGACATTATTTTAACCACTCCCAGCGTGAGATATCGAGTGCGTAAAAAAAATTCCGATGAATGGGAGGAGATATCCAGTATTGCTAAAATGCCCGATCAATCCTTTATCGAAGCTATAGAAGAGCCTTGGGTTGCAACTGAGGTGGTGACACCAAGAAATTATTTGGGGCAAATAATCAAATTAATGGAAAATCACAGAGGCGTTTACAAGTCAACCGAATTTTTGCAGGCGGAAAGGGCTATTCTACGTTACGAGCTGCCATTGGCGGAGGTAATCATGAATTTTTATGATAAACTAAAGTCGGTCAGTGCAGGCTTTGCCTCACTTAATTACACCCCAATCGGTTATCAGCAGGCTGATTTGGTGAAGCTGGAAATCATTGTCGCCGGAGAAAAAAAAGAGTCTTTAAGTCGAATTGTCCCCAAGGAGCGGGCATACAATGAAGGGCTAAAGATTCTTCGCATGCTCAAGAAAACTTTACCTCGACAACAATTCACGGTGAGTTTACAATCGGCCATCGGTGGAAAAATATTGGCGCGAGAAAATCTTTCCGCTATGAGAAAAGATGTCACAGCTAAACTTTACGGGGGTGACAGAACCAGAAAGGATAAATTGCTTAACAAGCAAAAAAAAGGTAAAAAGAGGATGCAAGAGACGGGAAGAGTGAAAATTCCGGGCGAGGTTTATATGGAGCTGCTTAAAAAATAATTAATTTTGTCTCCGTAGTTCAACGGATAGAACAAGGGACTCCTAAGCCCTAGACGAAGGTTCGATTCCTTCCGGAGACACCGTTCTAAGCTCTTTAAAGAAAAATGGAGGTGTGAGATGTCAACAAGGGAAAAAATCCTTATAGTCACTGTCATTTTGGCGATTTTGGGATTAATTTATCTTTGGAACAATCCCAGAATTCAAACCAGTTTTGTCGGTAATTATGCGCCAAGCGTAAGCCCGGCCAAGCAATATCGAATAGAATACAATTATCCTCATGAAATTAGAGTTGTCCTAATGGGAGAGTTTAGTGAAGATTCTCTGAAAGGAGTCGCCAGGATAGCGGCAACTGAAGTTGCAAGGGATGCTACTCGAAAAGGCTATGCTCAAGATTTTGTTTCCTATGAAGTGGATTCCGGTATTTTTATTGTTTACGAAGATGGAACAGAAAAGATTTTTCCTGATATAAAAGTCTATCATCTTAGAAAAAAGTAATTTAGCCGGTAGCTTAAAAGCGATTTTAATAAAAAAAACCGAGGATTGGTTAATCCTCGGTTTTTTAATTTTTTGCTAGTCTTGTTTTATTCCCAACCTGAATCCCATCCACCACCATCCCAACCGCTATCATACCAACCTCCATCGTCCCATCCACTGTCCCAACCGTCATCCCAACCTGAATCCCAAGAGTCCCAGCCGGTATCCCAGCCATCATCAGACCATCCACTGTCCCAACCGTCATCCCAGCTAGAATCCCATCCATCGTCCCAACCGCTGTCCCATCCGCTATCCCAACCTGAGTCCCATCCATTGTCCGACCATCCGCTATCCCAGCCGTCGCTACTCCATCCACTGTCCCAATTGGATCCGGAACCGGAATATCCTCCTCCGGAGCTTCCACCGGAAGAACCCTTGCTACCTCCTCCTGAGGAACCTTTGCTTCCACCACCACTGCCTGATCCCGAAGATCCTTTTGATCCGGAAGCATAATTGTAAGGCTTAGATGAAGACGAAGAGGAAGACTTTTTTATAGCGTTGTAACTATTGTATTTATTATACTTGTTGGCGCTGGTTTGTTTGTAGTTTTTCTTGCCTGTCTGACATTTTTGAGTTTGACAACCACCGGACATTCCGCTCACCAAATCTTTGATATTATTGACCAAATCGACATTAATGTCATTAGTATTGGTCGGATAATTATTGTTAGTGGCGGTAGCGGTATTGTTTATGGTAATCGGGGCGGTCGGCGTCGGAGCAGGAGTCGGTGCCGGTGCTGGAGCAGGAGCCGGCTGACTCGGTAAAGCTACGTTTACAACCAAGTCATCGTGCTTGCTTGGACTCTTAGCTAAAACATCGGTCGCAGGAGCAATGGATGTTCCGGCTAAAATTAAACTTAGAGGCACTGAAATTAAATACTTTTTCATTACTGGTTAATTACTTTTTTAATCCTTTATAATTGTCTAAAAAAAAGTAAGTGTCAAATTTTTTGACGATTATAAATAATTAAGGTAAAGAAAATCAAAAGCTCTTTGCAGAAAAATTCTGAGGGAAGGAGATACTGTGATGAAAAAGATATTTTTTTTCGGAGCAATCTTTTTGACTATGGGGATGCTGATGCTTTCTGTCGCATCGGCTGGCAGCTATCGAATTGACTATAGTTCATCCGAAATTCGGGTGACTATGTCGGGCGAATTTGCCAGTATCGACGAGCTGAAAGCGGCTGCTCGATCAGCGGCCAAGGAGATCGCCCAGAAGGCCGGATCTCAGGGCTACATTCAAGATGGTCCGGTCACCTATCAAATGGGTGAAGGTATTTACGTTATGCAACCCGATGGATCCGAGAGGATAATGAACGCGATAAAAATTTATCGTGTTAAACAGAAGCCAAAACCCCCACCTCAACCTCAAAGACCTCCCGGTCCTTCGAAACCCGGAGAGAGGCCTCCCGCTGGCGGCCAGCAACCATCAGGTGGTCAATCAACCGCTTGGTAATTAAACCAACAAACCCGAAGACAAAAATTTTGTCCTCGGGTTTTTTCTTTTTATTTCTATTTTTTATAAAGATTTTAAAACAAACAAAAAAGACCGAGGATTTTATCCCCGGTCTTTTTGATGCCGAATTTTCTCAAGCTAGATACTGTAAGTTGATTGTTCTGTCGTAGTAGAGTTTCCGGTATTTGTATCGCCTTGACCGCTTGTCCATTCATCCGATTGAATATAGTTGAAAGCATCGTCCCAGCCTGTGTCCCAACCGTTGCTCCAGCCGTCGTCCCAAGCTTTGTTCCATTCGCTCTCCCAGTCTATGTTTTTGTAATTCGTGCCATTTTCACTGCCCCAATCATAATTGGCATAGTTTGTTTGGCCGGAATCTTCCTCATACGGACCCCAATTCCATTCGTAGTTACTGAAATCGTTATGGTAATATTTCTTGCCTTGGCTGATAACAGGAGCGTTACTTCCTTCCGAAGAGGAACCTTGACCGTAATTGCTCCATGAAGTTCTGTATGGATAAGCTTTACTTTTCGCCTGCTGACAATTCTCGGCAGACATTTCTTTAACCAAATCCTTAATACTGTTGATCAAGTCGAGGTCGATAGTGTTGGTGTTGGTCGGATAATTGTTGTTAGTGGCCGTAGCGGTATTATTAATCACTATCGGTTGCGCCGCTGCGGGTTGAGCGGCCGGCGGTGTCGGCAAACTTACATTAACCACGACGTCGTCATGTTTACTTGGGCTTTTGGCCAAAACGGAATCACTGTTGGCTAACACAGCCCCAGTCATAAAAATCGCTAAAATTGTTGATAGTAAATACTTTTTCATAAATAAGCATTTAATTTTTAACCCAGAATAGTTAGTTAAATATAAAAAAATGTCAATAGTTTCGACCAAAAACCTAGAAAATCGCTCCAGGAGTTAATCCCTAGCATTAAAAAACCGCACAATTTGATATTGAGCGGTTTGTCGGCTTAAAGCTAATCTCTCCACAGTTCTTCACCTGAGAGGAATCGTTGGTTGTTGAGATCCTTAATAATGTTCTTTTCAGTGATGACACAAAACTTAAGAAGATTAAGATTGCGATCTTTTCTGTTGTAATATATCTCGATCATTGCAACTTCCCCGTTACCGAAGTAAGGCGGTCTGAACTTATTCTTATGCGAGTTGAACGCCTTAAAAACTTCTTCGTCTGCAAAAACTTTTATTACCATCTTGTCGATATTTTTGAATGATCCGATTCCAAACAAATCAGCGTAAGTGGCCACCATCCTGAACGAAGCCGGTTTATCTCGATTCTCAAAAATAAACTGCCATGTTTCTTGGTTCTTGACGCCACCAATTTTCTGGCTAAACCAAAGCTTTTCCAGCGTGTCATAGCTACAGTTTTCTTTACCGGGAGAAAAATCGGAAGAATCATTTTCAACCGTAATAGATTTTTCTGCGCCGGCTTGAGAAAAGGTATGAAAGTTGATACCGAGTAGAATAAATAAAAAAATGAAAAAATAAAAAACCTCCAAGGCATTCAGACTAAGAAAGCGGATTATTCTTTTCATTTCCCTCTCCTTTTAAAGAACTGCTGCCAACATAAACCCATAAATCAAATTAATCAAGAAGGCTGATGCCTGATGCAATCATTTGAAGAACTGATTTCTGAGGGGCGCCGTTATTGGACTCGAGCTGTTTTAACCCCTCAAAGAGGTCTTCAATCAGATTTTTATTTCTCTCGATCTCCTTTTGATTATTATTATTTATAGCTTGTCTAAGCTTGTTTTTCTCCTCGAGAATCACCAATTTAACAAAATCAATTGTTTTTTTTGGTCGATCCTTAAAGACTTTATCCATTTTGGGCAAGGCGGTTAGCGTCCTTCCTTCATTAATCTCTGAATAAAGAGACTTGAGTTCTTTCCAATATTCAAGATTTTTTGAAATTAAAAAAGCTTTGTCTTGACTTCCTTCAGACCAGATTTTTATTTCTTCGGTCTCCTTTTCGCTCAATTTAAGGGTATTAAAGGGTTCATCAATCGCATTCTCCGAAGAAGAATCGTTTTTTAAGTGCTGACAGCGAGAAACGACAGTTGGAAGCAGCTGATTTTTGAATTCCGCTCCCAAGACAAAAAAACAGGCCCTTGGCGGCTCTTCTAATATCTTGAGCAGGGCGTTTTGTGAGCTTTTATTTAATAAATTAGCTTGGGGAATCAAGACAAATTTATGTTTCAGCTGATGTTTGCTCAGCCCGATTTTTTGAAGCGCATTTCTGATTTGGTCGATGCTAATCATTTTTCTGTTTTTTGCCGGCTCTATCCATATAAAATCGGGATGCTGACGAGGGTCTATTTTGTTTGGTTGAGAATCTTCTGCCAAAAGATATATTTTGTCCGCCAATTGGCTCCAAAGGCTGACATCTAGGCCGGTGACAAGCAGAGACAAGCTTTCATTTCTTTTGCCACTACCAAATAATCTTTCGATACCGGATTCGAAATTTCCAATCATTGCCGTTATTTTTAAAGCTAAAACTATTTTTCCGGCACGTAATAAACAAGAATCGAGTAGCCTATTTGTTCTACGGGTTTATAGTAGTCTGTCAGCCAGTGGTAATTGCCTTTTTCTTCCGGATTAAGAGTGTTCCATTGAATTGCGCTAGCGGAAATTGCAAACCAGCCGCTCGAAGGTTTTCTGTCGAATCCCCAGTATTCATAACGATTGGGGAGATAGTAGTCCAAATCACCACCACCAAAATAATCTATTTTAATGTGGTTTATCTTCTTCTCGTCCATAAATTGTCTTAACCGAATAAGATCTTGCCCCCAGTCAACATTTGAATCAACCATATATTTCCACCCCTCTCTTGGACCCCCCTTGATTTCATTGAAATATGGCAAATAGCTTGGAAAAACCGATAAGTTGCTGCCCAAGTACCAAAGCATTAACACTAAAAAAATGCCTATATTGGTCCAGTAAAAACCGAGACGCTTCTCTCTGTCTAAGGTTTGTTCGAATTTCCAAAGCATCACGGCGGTAAAAATGTAAAGGAAGGGAAATACGGGGAGAATATATCGTATACCTAGCTGAAGCTTATTCGTTGAGGCCAAAGTAAAGACAAATAAAGCAAAAACAAAATAACCGATTAAAACAGCATTTTCTCTGATCCAGAGAAAAAATGTCTTTGACTTGTCCTTCTCTTTGGATCTGATGAATTTAAAAATACCGAAGAAGAACACCATTACTGCAAAATAAAATAGAATTTGAGCGGCAACCGGTTCTTTTAACCAATAGGCAAAGACAAAGTAATCGGGCCAGTGAGTGCCGATTTCACCAAAAAAGTATGTGGTATGGCCACCCGTTGTGTGAGAAGAAACCATCAAGAAGCCCAAAAGATATTGAGCGTAAGGTCTAAGTATAGGGACATCTGTCATCCAGTTTAATTTCGTATTGAAGCCTAAGCCGGCCAGATCGGAATCTTTAATGGAAACGTTAATCAGCTCATGTTGAGCTGCTACCGGCATTTTCCAGATAAATATTTGATACCAAAAACCGACCAGCAAGTAGCCTATGGCCATAATGGCGCAGACTTTTGCCAATTCGAGCAAGATTTCTTTTACGGCGATACCGGCTTTACTTTTTCTGTAGGTTCCCAAGCCGTAAATAAAGGCGATAAATAAAAAGGTTGGAATAAGCAGAAAAACAGAAAATTTAGCCAATTGAGCCAGTCCGAAGACCACACCCGCCCAAATCAGATTTTTCCAAGTCGGATTTTCCAGATAGAAATAGTAGGCATAAAGAGCGAAAACAGCAAAAGCGGTGATTCCCATATCGGTCGTAATAAATCGACCGTGGGCCATCAGGTTGGGAGAAAAAAGAAATAAAGCCAAAGCGATTAAAGCGACTTCCCTTCTTTTGGTTATTCTTTCGGTAAAACGATAAAGAAAGAAACCGCCCAAAAGAAAAATAAAAATCATTGGGATCCTGCCCCAAAACAGCATTTTATCGGCATCGTTGCCGTATTTGTAAAGAAATTTGTTACCCAAGTCCCACTGATCATTGATCGGTTTTTGCCAAGATGGATCATATTCGGGGAAGTAAACATCCATAAAAAGCAAAGGGACGGCCGCCAACTGCTTTATCAAAGGCGGGTGTTCCGGATTGATTCTGTAATCTTGCTTGGTCCAGTAGGAATAACCGGCAACTATGTGAGGCATTTCATCCCGGATCGAAGAATCATTCCAAACACTTCCAACCGCCAAGGATCCGGCGAAAAAAATCATTAAAAAGGCCAGATAGTGAGTTTTAATCAAGTTTTTCCAGAATCTCATTTTGTTTTTTTAATTAATTTTAAAATTGTAAAAGCTCAGTACAATTGATTTTAAATTTTTTTTTCAAGCTAAGCAAAAGACCGTCTTTCGGTTTATTCCATATTCTTTTTGAAAGTTTCAACCATCTTTACCGGAGTCGGGTCTTCTTTGTTCATAATGGCAAGATGGTATGATATGAGGCAGCCAAACTGCAGGCTGGCAAAAATTTTAAAAATCGTCGGCCCCTTTGGTATTTCGAACAGAGAGGAGCTCACCTTGAATTTCCTGAGTAGCTTCTCGGTCAGGTCGACCCTTTTTAAATTGCTTGGATGGTCTGAGGAATCCTTGAGGATTAAAAGATGAAAAGCGGCATTTTGCTTGGTAAAACCAACCATTTCGTTGTGATTGAGCTCGGGAAAAAAATTCCAAAAGGCGGGTGTTTTTCCGTTTTCATTAATCATTATTTTCCAGATCATGGCCAGCGACTTCCAATTCCAGGAGGAGTAAACAATCGGCGTTTTATTCTTGATTTTTGAAGAAACTTCTTTGGTTTTTTTATTGAAAGAGGTGAATAATCTATTGACTTTTAGTACGTCGGATTCCAGATCGGCTTTTTTAACTTGGGAAACATTGAGATTATTCAAAACTCTTAACAGGGCGCCAAATGTATAGCCAAGAGCCATTCGGGGCTGAACGCCGGTCGGTATTTTAATTAGGGGAAGATTTTTTTTCTCGGCAATTTTTTGAAGTTTGCCCCCGCTGGCCATAATAATTATCGGTAATTTCATTTTCAGTCCTTGTTTGAGTGAGGATAAAGTTTCTTCGGTATTGCCGGAATAGGAGGAGAAAATATTGAGCTTGTTATTATCTATTCTTTTTACCGACAAATCATAATTTCGATTAATTTCAATCGTAAAAGGTTTGGTCTTTTTTTCTTGATCGAGAAATAACTGAATTAATTCCGCCGGCAAGGCTGATCCGCCCATTCCGTTGAGGACGATGCCGGTGAACTTTTTATTGAATTTTATATCTTTGGCCAACTCAAAACCGATCAGGAGTTGATTGGGGGAACCTTTAATTATTTGAAGGAGGTTTGACCGATCTATTTTATTTTGAACTTTTGTCATTTGAATAGCTTAGGTTTTATTTTTTTAATTTATTTGGGTGGCAGATGGGACTTGAACCCACGACGACTCGCTCCACAGGCGAGCGCTCTACCAACTGAGCTACTGCCACCATTAAACACAAACAAAAAAATAAACTCTTGTTGCGTTTACTTATTTAAGCTAGCAGAAATAATGCTAAATTTCAAGTTTTTAGATTGGATATTTCTATCAGCTTGCTAAATTTATCTTCTTTGTTGGCTTTATTTTTTCTTATTTGACCACAACGAACACACTCGTGCACGATTATAAAATCGCTACCTTTGCGTTCAAGTCCTACCGGTTTCATCATGCCTTGACATTGGCAGGCTCTATCTCCGGGGTTTTGGTCAACGTGCTTGCTCCAAAGACATTCGGGACAGTGATTTGTGTATCCGTTGCCAAAAACAAATTTCCCGCATCTTGCGCAGGTAAAATTCTCCTTTCTTTTGATAAATTTTTTGGCGGGTTTCGGTTTCATTGCTTTTTATGACAGGAAATGCTTAAACCAAGACCGATTATTTTGTCGGTCTTTTTCTTTTTTTTATGTTCTCTATCAGTTTATTTCGCATCTCTTTCAATGACAAACCGATCAATGTTAGTCCGTATCCGATTAACAAATAACCTAAAGTCCAGAGTAGGTCTATTTTTATGATTGATCCCACGCCTTCGATGTAGCTCTCTTCGTAAATCGAAAAGAAAATATCGGCGACCAGTATCGATAGGAATCCGAGCATTATCGAGAGCCAAGGCACAAAAAGCTTGCCTTTCTTGTAGTCCATAGCAAGAGAAAGGATTATAACGCCAACTAGTATCAGAAATAGATCGCCGATCCCATAAAAAATAGAAAATAAGTTAGAAAGGGCATCTGCTGCCGGATCGTAGGCGGCATAAATACCGAAATAAAAAACAATCAACCCCAGCACAGAGGCGGTGGAAATCAGGGGGATTAACCGATTCGATTTCCAATTTATTTTCCCTATTCTAGCTTCCTTGATTAGTCCGATGAAAAACAGGGGGTATGCTAGAATAAAAAAAGCGTCTGCGATTGAAGGGTACGGTTTCTCAAATGAGAAGAAGTCCAAGAAAACCCAAATTGATTCCGCAATAAACCAAAGCAGTAAACCTGAAGATATATATAATAAAACTCGACCTCTGGGATTGTTGATTCCATAAAAGTAAAGGGTGTAAATGCCGGATAAAAAGGCGATAAAAGCTGAAAAAACATATATGGTATCGGAGAATATGTTTTTGGTATCCGAGGCCAGGATGATTATCAGAAAAAATATCAAATAGGCGGCGAAGAAACCGGTAGCAAATTTTTTTTCTCGAGAGGTCCAAAAAAAATCCAACATTTTTAAGCTTTATTTTTTAAATCTTTTATTTCCAATTGAGCTTTTTCCGGTCCGATTAATTCTGCCAATGACTCTTCAAGAGATATAAGAATCTCTTCGTCGGCTTTATCCTTCAAACCGGCTCGATACAGCTGAGCCGTTCCGCTGCCGAAATTCAAATAGACGATCTTACAGGCTTCCTCTATAAGACTTTTCTTATTTGTTTCGTTATCGATTTTTTCGATCTGATTCATTTTTTATTTTACTTATATTTTAAGACAATTATCTTTTTTTGTTTTGATTTTGACAATTAAATTTCATTCGGAGCGGGAATCCCCAATAAATCCAGCCCGTCGGCCAAGACGTTTTTCACCGCCAAAACAAGATTTTTTCTAAATTCAGCGGTCATTCGATCGTTGCAGCCGACAACTTTGTGACGGTTATAAAAAGAATTGAAAAGTCCCGCCAACTCAAATAGGTAATTGGCTAAAAGATTGGGAGAATTTTGCCGACCGGTCGATTTGATAACCGCTTTGTAGTGAATAAGTGCTCGTATTAAATTTTTCTCCTCCTCTTTCAAGTCGTTCCCCCTCTCTGCTTTTGGTTTTTTGAGTCCGAGTTCTTTAATCTTTCTGAGGATATTGGCAGCTCTCGCATGAGCATATTGGAGATATGGGCCGGTGTTTCCGTGGATGTCAAGAGCTTTTGAATAGTCAAAGATGATTTCACTAAAAGGATTTTGTTTTAATAAGTAATATTTGATAGCTCCAATAGCGATAGATCTCGACTCTTTCGTTTCGGGATGGTTTTTCAGGATCTCTTTTTCAAGAAGATTTATAAGATCGTCCGCGTTGACAATCAACCCGTCGCGACCGGAGATGGCATAGCTTGATTTTTCCGTCGAAACTTCCAAGCCTAATTTTTTAGCGGTCGCCGGGGAAAGAGAAACAATTCCATAACCAACATGATTGAAATCAGCCGCTTCCTTCGGGTGGCCGGAAATTTCCAGAGCGGATTTTACACTTTCCTGAGGAAAGGATTGGCGTGTGTCTATGAAGTTTAAAACAATTTCACCGTGACCTAAATTTTTCTTCGACTTTCCATCGATCGAAGTTGAAAATAGCGGTTTTGGCTGAATACCATTTTCCCACTTTATATATCGAAAATCATTTTTTAGAAGGCCGTACTTCCAAAAGTGATAGGCGATATCTTTACCGGTGTAAGTGATAATACCGTTTGATTTTACGATCACTTTCTCTTTGCCGTCCCGATTAAGCAGGACCCAACAATCTTTATTCTTACCCTTTTTTGAAAGATAAAAAGAAGAAAGTTCCTTCAGTTTATTGAACGTTTCCTCCCAGAGTCCGAAAAGAAAGATGTCACTTTCCCAAATGAGAGTATCGTAAGAGATGAGATAGTCGGAAGCGGTTTTTAGATTCGAATTGACAATCTTATCGATAATTTCTCTGTAGGCATCATTTTTAGCGGAACTGTATTCTTCCAAATCTTTAAGAATAATATCTTTTTGGCTTTCCAGCTCCGGATTTTCTTTAATTTTTTTATTCATTGCCACATAAACTCTTCCGGCAAAGTGATCGAATTTTTCTCCTTCCCGGACATCAATATCCAGCATCTTTAAATTTTTAAAGCCCAGCAAGGTGATAGCGACTTGGAGCCCGGTATTGTCAACATAATATTCAACTTCAACATCATTTCCCAATCTCTCGAGGATTTTTTTTACCGAGTCGCCCAAGCAGGCACTACGCAAATGCCCCACGTGAATGGCTTTATTGGGATTTACGTTAGTGTGTTCCAGGACGATTTTCGACCGGTTTTTTTTATCTTTTTCTGTCGAGCTAAAATTGTTGTCGGTGAAAAGAAGCATGTTTTCCGTTAAAGCCTTCTCGCTAAGATAAAAGTTGATAAAAGCCGGGCGTTCAATGGACATTCGGCTGATAAAAGGCATTTTTGCTAATTTTTCTACGATTTCTTGAGCAATTTCAAAGGGTGATCTTTTTAGTTTTCCGGCCAAGATCATCGCAATATTGGTGGAATAATCACCAAACTTCATTTCTTGAGGTCGAGAAACGTCGAAGGAAATGTCCTCCGTCACATCCATTTTGGATAAAGTTTTTTTTATCTCTAATTTGATTCTTTCTTCGAACATAGAATTAGGCCTTAAAAGTATTGACAAAACATATTAGTGTGCTAGCCTGCTCCGTTCTTTAAAAAGCTTTTTTCGAAGGCTTTTTATTGGGCTAATCTTTAATCATGATCAATGAAAAAAATTGGAAAGATTGTCTTAATGACCATGATATCATTTATGCTTCTATTACCAGTATCGCTCGGAAATTTAAATTCCGGTAGTTTTTTGTCTTTTGCCGATGCAAAAAGTTCAAAAGTGAATAAAAAGACTAAGGATAAGAAGAAAAAAGACACCGAACAAAGAATCAAACGATTAAAATCTTTGGGAATCTCAAAAGATTTTTATTCTGACAGTTACGGATCGTCAATGTCTCTTCAAGAAATGGGCTCCATCGTAGGAAAATGGATCGTAGCCGAATATGCCAGGACGGGTCAAATACCATCCCTGAGCGAAGAAAATTCAGATTGGCTGGTACTTCGAGTCAATGGACAATGTTTGGCCAGTGATAAGGCTTGTGCCCGCTGGAATGAATAGAAATAATCTGCTCAATCGGTAGTAATAGAAAAGAGCGAATCCTTTTGGGCTCGCTCTTTTTAGTTGGAAATATTTTTAGTTAGAAAAGTTCGGGAATGATTGTCATGCTCATTAAAACAAAAATATTGATTACGGTAGCTATGATAAAGGCCATTCTACTAACTCCGATCATGTCTTTTTTGCTATCGAAATATTCCTTGTTCAAAGCGAGACTGACGACGAAGGCCAAGATAATTGATGGCATAGTCATCATTAGCGAGCCCCAAATAGCGCCACTCATTTGAGAGTAATCGGAAAGAGCCTCTCCGAAATAAGCGGGAATCAGTAACAAGAGTACGGGAGCCGAAAGTACACTTAAAATCCAAACTAAAAACGGCATCTTAATATCTTCTTTTTTTGTTTTTGGTGCGACCGCCTTTGTCGCCGCCATGGAAACGGTCTTTTTTATCCTCTTGGGAGCGGATTTTTTACTCATTGTTTTTTGTTTATTTTTATTTTTTATGAAAAATATTCTGAAACAATTTTAAATAGAAAATTTTTAGTAGGCAAATTTTTTTTGGTGACCTATTATTTAAACATTAAATGGGAAAAAATTAATTAATAAAAACAAAAAACTATGTTTGCCAGCGCTAAAGAAATATTGGCCAAGGCCAAGGCGGAAAAATATGCTGTTGGAGCTTTCAACGTTTCCAACATGGAAATAGCCCAGGGAGTGGTAATGGCGGCCGTTGAAAAAAGGTCCCCTCTGATTTTGCAGATTACCGAAAGTGCCATGAAGTATGCCGGAGACAAAGAATTGGCTAAGATAGTCAGAACGGTTATTGACGAAAGATCGGAAGATGTTCCCGTTGGTATTAATCTGGATCACGGTAAAACTTTGGACTTGGTTAAAAAAGCGATCGATTTGGGTTTTAGCTCCGTGATGATAGACGGTTCCCGGTTAACTTTTCAAGAAAATAAAAATTTAACCAAATCGGTTGTTGATTACTCTCGTCAGAAAAACATTCCCGTCCAAGCAGAGCTGGGAATCGTTCCTTATTTGGGAGAACTTAACACCGATCAGACTGATTGGTCAACTCTAATGACTGATCCGGATAAGGCTAAAGATTTTGTTGACTACACGGGAGTTGATTTTCTAGCTGTGGCCATTGGAAATGCTCACGGTTTTTTTAGAGAGGCGGAAGTTTTTGATTGGGCGAGACTCAAGACTATTAATGAAAAGTTGGGGATACCCTTGGTTTTGCACGGCGCCTCCGATTGCTCGGTTGACAAGATTAGCAAATCGATAGAGAACGGTGTGGCCTGTTTCAACGTTGATACCGACATTCGCCTGGCTTTTATGGGTCAGTTGACTAAAATGGTGGATTCAAAAGTGTCGATAACCGATCCGCGAAAAATAATGGAAGCCGTGAGAGAAGCGGTTAAGAAAAAGGTGGTGGAGAAAATAAATATTTTTGGAAGTAGCCATAAAGCTTAGTACTTGGTATTCAGCTCGAGAAATCTGATTTTGCCGGAGCAATCTTTGATCTCTTCGGTGTGTAGTGGGTATTTTTTGTCTTTTATATGCTGTTTGATATCGGGAATGGTAGTTGGGGAGGCTTCAATAAAGATGGAAATTTCTTTTTTAGGATTTTTCTTTATTATTAATTCAAAAACTTGGTCGATCAATTTATTGATCAGTTCACTTCCCTTTTTCCCGCCCGCCAGAGCTTTTTTGGGTTCGTTGTTCTTTACTTCCAAACTTAAACTTTGGTACTCTTTTTCTGAAATATAGGGAAGATTGGCCGCTATGATTAGTCTTTTTTTTGAATCTATAATTGATTTTTCCTGTTTTAAAAAATTTAAAAGATTACTCTGGATAAACTTTAAGTTTTGAGAGTCTATTTTGTTAATCTCACTATTCAGCTTGGCAATTCTCAAGGCGGGTTTGCTGATATCTACTAAGCAGACAGAAGCTTTTTTGTTTATCTTCTTGATGATGCTTAAGCCCAAGCATCCCGACCCGGTTCCGATTTCAATGAGATCGATCGGCTTCGAATACTGACGTATGTAATCAGTAACTAAATCGGCCAGTTCCTCCGTTTCCGGTCGCGGAATAAGCGTGTGCTTATTGACTTTAATTTTTAAATTTGAAAAATCAACCTCACCTAGAATGTACGCTAGAGGCAACCCGGACAATCTTTTTAAAATAAAGCGAGATATCAAATTTTTTTCAGCTTTATTTATCGTTTCTTTTTGCAGAATCAGAAACTCCTCAAATCGAACTCCTCTCTTAAACTCAAGCCACCGGGCAATTTCTCTCAAGAAGAGTTTTTTTAAATCCTCCAAAGACAATTTAGAATATTGTGGGTCTTTTTTCTTCTTTTCTATCAATTTTCTAATTTCGGCGTCGATAAATTCTTTCCAAATCATTGTTTAAAGAATAAAATTAGGCTAAAAATCACTATCTTTCTTTTAACCGCTAAAAACATGTCGCGCAAAGTCGCTCTTCTTCTTTCGGGGGGCATAGATTCTACAGTCGCCGGATATTTACTTAAACAGAAAGGATTTTCAGTCCATGCTTTTTTTCTTCGCATCAAGCCGGCGGGGCAGAATTTTGATTTATGGAGAGAAGCAGAGGGAAAAGCGCGTCTCTCAGCGGCCGATTTGAATATTGCTTTTAGCGTTATCGACCTAAGAAATGAGTTTAAAGACGGCGTGGTCGATTTTTTTATTAAAGAAATTAAGGCTGGTCGCACACCGAATCCGTGTTCTGTTTGCAATCCCAAAATAAAATTCGGCGCTTTTTGGGAGAAGGTTAAGCCTTTAGGCTTCGATTTCATGGCTACCGGTCATTATGCCGGGATTGAGAAAATTAATAACGATTTTTTCTTGAAAAAAGGTGCCGATTCAAAGAAAGACCAAAGCTATTTTCTTTACAGGATAGAGAGAGATCTACTTCCCTTTATTCAATTTCCGCTGGCCGCTCTGACCAAAGGAAAAGTTAAAGACATAGCCATAAAAAAAATTAACAAGCGTTTTGCCAATATGGGAGAAAGTCAGGGTGTTTGTTTCCTTGGCGGAATGAAATATGCTGATTTTGTCAAAAAAAATATCCCGACAAACGAGGGAGCCGTTGTCGATGAAAAAGGTGAAACTGTCGGCTCGCATCCGGGAGTTTGGTTCTTTACCGAGGGCCAAAAAACCGGAATCCGAAACATAAAATATCACAACCAGCCGGCGTACGTTACTAAAAAAGATTATCGAAACAATATTCTGTTTGTTGCTTCCAATCCGAAGGAAGACAGTTCAATGAAAAAAGAAATTGAAATCAGAGACTGGCTGTTTCACGGTTTGGAGACAACACCAAAAAATCAAGTTTGGGCCAAGATTCGTTACGGAGCGAAGGAAATCAGTGGCAGTCTGGAGATAAAATCAAAGAAAAAAGCCATATTCAGAGCCGAAAAACCTGTTGGTCCAATCGCTTCGGGCCAGTCCATTGTTTTTTACAATAAAAACATTGTTCTCGGTGGCGGAATTATTGAATAAACTATTTGATTTTAAAAACAAAATACTCTCCATTATTGTAAACTTCGCTGAAGAGATCTTTTCGAGCGAGAAGATTGCTACGAAATTCAGGATGATCGCGATTGACCAAAACCCATTTCGATTTAAAGACATCTTTTATTCTTTCAAGATTATCCGGGTCGTCGCCGGAAGAAATTTGGGCGTATTCTAAATATAAATTGCGATCAAATTGGTTCATAAATTCAGGGTCCAAGCCGACAATGTAGTAATTTTTTCTATTTAGATAAAAATACAAAGGAAATACATCCCAATCATCAGTAAAAATAATATCTCCCGGATCGGAATTTTTTTTGATATATTCGTGAGCTTTAGCCGCCAGATTGACCTCAAAATCCGAAGTGGTATCATCAAAGGCGGTTTGCCATTGATTTTTGGCATAGAAAAAGGAGAAAAGTATAAATAACAAAGTCGAAACCAAGATAAATATGGATTTTCTAAAGTTTTTTAGCCAAATTTGCAAATCGGAACCAATTAAGGCAAATCCGCTGAGAGAGGCCCACAGAGGCCAATATTCAACAAATCTTTTCGATTTCAGCTGAGCCGCCAGTAAAAAAGCACTGTATAAAAAAATTGATAAATTGACGGAACCCACTTTTTTCCTCGTGGCCAATGCGTTGATAACCCCTATTCCCCAAATAGAAAGAGGGACGATGCACAGGCTAAACCAAAACCAAGTATCGTAAGGCCGCCATTCTCCGCCCACGTACTCTTTCGCTTGCAGTCCGGTTTTCCAGACTTGAACTATGAAAAGATTTATATTGGTTGGGAAATAGGGATTAATCAATAAAGATAAACCGGTTCCCAATATTGGGTAGAATAGGAGCTTTTTATCTACTTGACCTTTGATGATAAAATTTGAAAAAGCGTAGATAATCGCCAATCCGATCAGGAATAAAAAACCTCCCCCCATATAGAGCCAACCATAGAAGAAAGAAGCAGCGATTAGCAATTTATATTTTTTGTGAATCATTAAGTAGAATACCAACAGTAAAAAAAGCAGTGAGGGCGCCGGATTTCTAATGAAAGCCAAGCGAAAGTAGAAGTCGGAAGGTAGCAGGAAGAAAACTAAAGCGGTTGACAGAAAGGCTGTTTTCTTTGAAAAGAAACGAAGAATCAAATATGCCAAAAGAAAAATTCCACCGGCGCAAAGAGCGATAAATATCTTTGGCCCCACTATGTTTCCGAATACCAGTATGAAAGGGATCAGCAACAAGTGAAAAAGTAAGTGTGACTCTACAAAATTTTCGTTAAGGACGGTAAAATAAAGAGAGGGAAATTTAAAGGGCAGCCCGTTCTCCCAGATACTTTCGGCCATGCCAATGTGATAGTAGCTGTCGTAGCCGGAAAAATAGGGATTATTGGGATTAAACTCTAAAAAGAGAAAAATAATAAATGGGACGGTGAAAACCAAAACCGATTCCAATATTTTTTTTAGATTGTAATTTTTATTCATTTGATAATTGTTAGATTTATCCGACCCAATACCAATTAAATGATTGCAGGGCGAAAATGCTTAAAAATAGAATCGAAATTAAACTGATCAGCCAGCCGATGGTCGGGCTCTTGCGACTCAAAATTCCCAATAGTATAAAGTGAGGAAAAGAAACGGACAAATATCGAGTCAATGACATGGTTTGACCGGAAAGTTGGGGTAATAAAATAATGGCAAGCGAGTAGAGAGTGTAAGAAAGTCGAATTTTTCTTTTCAAAATTCCAAAAACAATAATAGAAAGAAGAAAAAGCAAACCGAAAGTAAAATCGATTTTGGAATTGTGAAATCCGTGCAGCGGCAGGCTCTGAAAGTTGGCAATTCGATTCCAAATCAAATTAAAAAAGTTCATCAAATTAATGCTGCTTCTTCCCCACCACTCAATGGCTTCGAAGTAGGCAAAAAAATTACCGGTAATAAAATAGAGAAAAGTAAAGTAGGATAAAGTTCCCAGGGGCGCGGCGGCCGGTGTAATCAAAGTCTTGTAGTTATCTCTTAAAAACTCTTTCCAATTTTTAAAGCCGAATTCTCTAAAAAAAACAAGATATTCAACGGCAAAAGGCAGAGCCAATAAAATTCCATTCGGCCGGCACAATCCGCCCAAGAAAGCGGTCAGGGCGGCCCACCACCACCTCCTTTTTCTTAGAAGATAGAACATCGTGACGGAGATTAAAAAAAA
>CAIUEV010000012.1 GCA_903898335.1 uncultured bacterium
GCCCCTCTCATCTCACAGGGGGCGCTCATACAAATCACAATTTCCACGTCCGATTTCGGTTCGGTCCTTAAATCTTCATAAAAACTGGCCGTACTGAAAATTTCGGCCGGACTGCGATCGAAATATTCGGCCAAAAAATAAATCTGCTCTTTGGAAATATGACCAAAAACCCGATTTATCTCCTTCAAAGCCGGCAATATATTCTCCGGTGAGGGTGAGAAACCGAGTAAGATCTTTTGAACGGTGGGCGCTTTCATCTGATTTTTATTTTTTTAAGCTTGACTTAAGACACTTGGTGCAAATCTTAACTCTTTTACCGTCAATAACCTTAGACTGTAAATTAACTCGCTGTTTCTTAACGCCCGCTCGATTGTAGTTGCCTCGAAGTTTATTGATAATACTGGCCTTATGATAACTTCGACCGCAAATTTCGCAAACTCTGCTCATAATTTTGATTTATTACGCTTAATGCTTTTAACGCTTCTGCCACTGTGGAGCTCGACGCGCCTTCTTTAGACCCGGCTTCTTTCTTTCCTTCACTCTCGGATCTCGGGTCAAGAATCCGTTTTCTCTCAAAATAGGTCTCAAAGCCCCGTCGAAGGCCACCAAAGCCCTGGCGATTCCGTGTCTTAAAGCTTCAACCTGACCTTTTTTTCCTCCTCCAACCGTCAAAGCGGAAACAGAAAACATATCTTTCTTCGCTGTCACTTTAAAACTGTCTTCCACAATTCTGCGTAGCTCTAAAGTGGGGAAGTATTCTTTATAGTCTTTTCCGTTAACCCAAATAATCGATCGACCAGCTTTATTCTCATAAATACGCACGCGCGCCACCGAAGTCTTGCGACGACCGGTACCGTAAAAGTATTTACCTTTGAAAATAACCTGATCTTTTTTCTCCTTGGAGGTTGTAGCTTCTTTCTGAATCATATTGATTGATAAGTAATTTTATTGATTAAGCTGCCTGCCCGGCCTTTTTTCTCATTGCTTCGAAAAGTTCTCGACCCTCTTTTTCGTCAACATAAATCTTCAAACGATTAAGCTCTCTGGCTCGTAACTTATTCTTTGGCAACATATTGTAAACGGCCTTGCGGATAACTTCGGTTGGATCCTGATTGTAGGCTTCCATCAAGGTTTTCTCCTTGATGCCGCCCGGATATCCTGAATGGTGATAATAAACTTTCTTTCTCCATTTTTCCGGATGACTGGTCTTTAAAAGTGAAGCATTGATAACAATCACAAAATCACCGCAATCACCCTGAGGCGAATAGGTCGGTTTGTGCTTACCTTGCAACAAATTAGCCACGCTACTGGCAATTCTTCCAAAGTTATCGGTCTTGGCATCAATCAAATGCCAATTCTTCTTATCTTCTAAACTAAAGCTGGTTGATTTTTTTAAGCTCACGGTACGACAATTAAAGATTTAAACTATTTCTTCTCTTTGGAAGATTTCTTATCGGTTTTTTGTTCCTCCTCGATTTCCTCTTTTTTCTCCTTTTTAACTGGCTTTTTCGCTACATTCTTAGCTTTCTTACCCACTTCAATCTCAAGAGGTTTTTCCACTAACTCGATGAAGGCCATCGGACTGGCATCGGAAATACGCTGACCGATTTTAATTATACGGGTGTAACCCCCTTTGCGATCGGCAAAAACCGGTCCCCAACTTTCAAAAAGTCGTTTTACGGTTTTCTTAGGAAAGCTTCCGTTCAAGATGCGCACGTTATTCAAGCTCTTCTCCTTTGATTTGGTAATGACTTTCTCAATAAAAGGCTGAAGCGCTTTCGCCTTCGGAACAGTCGTCTTTATTCGGCCATATTCAATCAGGGACACCGCCAAACTTTTCAACAAAGCCTTGCGTTGACCGGCTACCCGTCTCAATTGTTTAACTTTTCTTAAATGACGCATCTTGACTAAAAAATTAAAATCTTAAATTAGGAACTGATAATCGCCTTTTTATTTATTCTTCTTTTTGCGATCAAGTTCCTTATCCTCCTCGTTCTCCAAGACCAAACCGTAGTTGCCTAAAGCTTTCTTGATATCTCGAAGACCTTTCTCACCCATTCCTTCAATCTGAAGAATTTCTTCTTCGGAAAGAACCGCTAAATCACCAATGCTCTTGAAATTTTGTTCAATCAAAGAGTTGGAAGTTCTAGCGGGAATCTTCAATTTCTGAATTGGTAATTCTAAAACATTTACTCCATCAAACTTACCGGCTTTTTTAGTCGGCTTGCCATCTTCTTCCGCTTCAATCTCTTCCGCTACTTCTTCTCCTCCAGCCGTCTCTTCCATTACGATCGGTTTTCCTTTCTCAACCTCTTTGATATTTTTCAGAGTTGTTAATTGAGAAAATTGGCTGACCAAAGTGGCATTAACCTTCCTCAACGCTTCGTCCGGAGTGATAGTTCCGTCAGTCTCAACAGTTAAAATCAATTTTTCAAAGTCGGTTCGCTTGCCGACACGCATATTCTCCACTTCGAGATTAACTCGACTGACCGGAGAAAAAATCGAATCGATTTCGATAACGCCAATCTCCTTTTCTTTGCGCTCTCTCTCTTCGGACATTTGGTAACCGATTCCCTTCTCAATCGTTAAATCCATTTCAAAATCGGCCTTTTTATCGGTTAAAGTAGCAATAACTTGGTCCGTGTTTACGACTTCCAAGCTGCTTCCGGTTTTAATATCTTTAGCGGTCACGATTTTCTCGCCTTTAACGTCAATTTTGGCTTTAAATTCTCCATCCTTATGAGCAATAAAACGAACTTTTTTCAAATTCAGAATAATTTGGATCACATCCTCTATCACATAAGGCACAGTGGAGAACTCGTGAGATACGCCTTTAATCTTGATATTGGTAATGGCCGCACCTTCCAAACTGGAAAGCAAAACTCGGCGAATAGCATTTCCGATAGTAATTCCAAAACCGGGAAAACAGCCTTCTATTTCAAAAACGCCTCTGTCCTTGGTCAATTCTTTGGCTCTTGGAGCTTGGGGCAATGGTATGGTATGCATAATCCTCCTTTTAAAATTTAATTAGAATTATAAAAACTATAAAGCAAAAATTAACGGGAATAAAATTCCGTCACCGCCTGAGCGTTGGCACCCGGGTCAACTTCCGCTCTACCCGGCAAAGTCAAGACTTTCCCTTTAAGCTCTTTTGGATTCATTTCCAGCCAAACCGGGAAATTCTCACTCTTCTTTTCCAAACGAACTTTCAGCAATTCCATGTAAGCTTTCTTTTCCTTGCTCTCTTTAAAAGAAATCTCGTCTCCGACCTTAACATTGAAGGAAGGAACACTGACTTTCTTTCCATTCACCGTGAAAAATCCGTGACCGACCAATTGACGAGCCTCTCTGCGAGAAGCGGCAAACCCCAATCGATAGACAATATTGTCCAATCGACCTTCGAGTTTGGCAATAAGCAAGTCTCCAAAGTTACCTTCCTTGTGAGAAACTTCTTCATAATACTTTCTGAATTGTTTCTCATTCAGGTCGTAAGTCCATTTGAAAATCTGCTTTTGCGCCAACTGTCGTCCAAATTCCGTAAGCATAGGAGCTTTTTTAGCATGCTGCCCGGGAGCGTAAGGTTTTTTAATCATAGCGCATTTGGCCAAAGAGCATCTTTCGCCCTTCAGAAAAAGCTTCTTATTCGCTCTGCGACACAATTTGCATTTAGCTCGTTTTTGATTCATTGTTTCTAAAATATCAACAAAATTAATTTGAGAAAACAAAATCCTTCTTCCCAATAAAGCTTGAAGAAGAAACCTGATTCAATGTAATGGCTTGTTATATTTCCGTCAAATATAATTAGCCTTGAAATTAAAAAATAAAAAGCTTTTTTGTAAGAAAGCTTAAATTATGCTAAAGTAATAAAAATTAAAAATCAAGTTTTAATCCTTTTTCAAGTGGAAAAAAATAAGACAAAAAAAGTTCCGGAAACTGAAAAAAGCGAAAAGAAAGTTTCCTGGAAGAAGAAATTACTGCTGTTTTTTGTTTGGACCGGGGCTCTTCTGATTTTAGCCGGAGTCGGAGTACTCGCTTATTTCACTAAAGATTTGCCTAATCCGGAGAAGCTTTCCGAGAGAAGAGTGGCCGAATCGACTAAAATTCTGGATAGGACCGGCCAAGTGGTACTCTATGAAATTCATGGAGAAGAAAACCGGACCGCCATCGCTTTCGATCAGATGCCGAAATATATCAAAGAAGCCACTATCGTTGCCGAAGATAGCGATTTTTACAAACACCACGGCTTGGATTTTTTGGCCATCATGCGCGCCGCTTACGAAGACCTAAAAGGCCAATCGAAGAAACAAGGAGCCTCGACAATAACTCAACAATTGATCAAAAATTCAATTTTGACCTCCCAGAAAAGCTTTACTCGAAAAATCAAGGAGGCGATCCTCTCGCTTGAATTGGAACAAAAATTCAGCAAAGACGAGATTCTGGAAATGTATTTAAATGAAATACCTTACGGCTCCAATGCCTACGGGATCGAGGCCGCTGCGCAAACATTTTTCGGTAAAAATGCGGCCAGTCTTAACTTGGCCGAGTGCTCTCTGCTGGCCGCCCTGCCCAAAGCGCCTTCCTACTATTCTCCTTTCGGTGTCCACACGGAAGATCTTAAGGGTCGGCAGGAATGGATTTTGACTCGAATGGTTGATTTGGGCTATATCAGCGAGCAAGAAGCCAAGGCCGCCAAAGAAGTTGAAATCCTCAAGAAGATAAAAGTTAGCGGTGCCGCCATTCTGGCTCCTCATTTTGTCATGTATGTCAAGGATTGGCTCACTGAAAAATATGGAGAGGAAGCTATCCAAAAGGGCGGATTAAAGGTCATTACTTCTCTGGATTTCCAAAAGCAACAATTGGCCGAAGAAATAATCAAAGAAAACGTTGAAAAAAATACTAAAAATTTCAATTCGACCAATGCCGCTCTGGTTTCAATGGATCCCAAAACCGGTGAAATCTTAGCCATGGTGGGGTCTAAAGACTACTTCGACACCGAAAACGACGGTAACGTCAACGTGTCGATCAGGCTGCGTCAGCCGGGATCGTCCTTTAAGCCCTTCGCCTACGCCACCGCCTTCTCCAAAGGCTACATGCCAAGAACAATCTTATTCGATGTTAAAACAAATTTTGGCACCGATGACAAAGAATATATTCCTCAAAACTTTAACGGTAAATTCAACGGACCTGTATCCATGCGTGAAGCCCTGGCCGGATCATTAAATATTCCGGCGGTAAAAACCCTTTACTTGGCGGGAGTTAATGACACTATCGACTTAGCCAAATCAATGGGCATCACGACTTTAAAGAATAATGCCGACTACGGTCTCGCTTTGGTTTTGGGAGGTGGTGCCGTTACTTTGCTCGAAGAAACGGCCGCTTACGGCGTTTTCGCCAACGACGGCATGAGAAATGATATTAACGCTGTTTTGAGAATAGAGGACGCCAACGGAGGTGTTGTCTACGAGAAAAAAGACGACACAAAAGCCGTGCAAGCTGTTAACCAAGAAGTAGCCAGACTGATAAACGATGTCCTCTCCGACAACAGCGCTCGCTCCAAATATTTCGGCAGTCACAGCGCTCTCTATATTGATGGCTATAAAGTCGCCGCCAAATCAGGCACAACGCAAGAATTCAGAGACGGCTGGACTGTCGGCTACACTCCAAAAATAGTAACGGGGGTCTGGACCGGTAATAATGACAACCGACCGACTCGAATGGGGGAAGGGGTTTACACCGCCGGACCGATTTGGAATGCTTACATGCGTAAAGTTCTTGAGACAACGGAACGCGAGGAATTTCCAAAAGCCAATGAGGTCGAGAATTCCGACAAAATGATGCTGAACGGTAAATACGAGAACAAGGTCGAGCTCCGAATAGATAAAGAAACCGGCCTCCTGGCGGAAGACGATTGTCCCGATAAATACACCAAGAAAAAAACTTTTCTTAACGCTCATTCCATCCTTTATTATGTAGACAAAAAAGATCCTCTGGGAACAGAACCGAAGAAACCCCAGGACGATCCTCAATACAAAAATTGGGAAGAAGGGGTAAGAAAATGGACTTTCAAGGAAAATGACGGCGAAAGCAAGAAAAAGAAAGATAAAGAAGATATAGAAAGCGGAGGCATTCCAACCGGTAAAGCCTGCACCCGAGATTAAAAAATTGGACAAAAAATAAACTCTCAATAAAATTAATTTAAGTTCTTAAAACTAGAAATAAAAAAATTAAATTTAAAAAATGATCAAAAAAAACAAAGAAGAATTGGAAGAAAAGCTGATTGAGGAGCTGGAAGATGATTATGATGAGAACAAAAGCAACAAAAAGCTACTGGTGATCGGGCTGTCGGTAACGGTAGTTTTAATTATTGTAGCCGTCGTCCTCTCTTTGATGGCCGGAAAAAAGACCGATAACCAAGTCGGAACCGATTCGGCCGGCAATCAACCGGAGGGAACCATCAACGAAGAAGCCGCCAGTGAAAATAAAATTCAGTATGATGATCGCTTTAGTCGTGCAGAAGAAACCGAAGTCAGTCAAAAAGCGGGCGAACCAACTAACCAATATCCCCCCAAAACCAGCGGATCGCGCGTGGCCGTTGATGAATCGGGTAAAAATATTGAGGATGGACCAATTCAAAAGAGCTTGATTATCGAAAATAGCGAAAATCCTTTTTACGCTCTCAACACAATCGCACCGGAAATCTATAATTTGATGGAAATAAACTTTTATTCTTCTCAAAACAAATCAATTACTTTGGCTGAGTTCGCTGAAAGATCCAGAATGGATCTTCCTCAAGAACTGTTCACCAAACTGGACAGCTTTTATCGAGTTTTTATGTACAGAGCCGAGGGCGAAAAGGGGCCGGGAACCGTCTTGGTTTTTTCAACCGGATTGGAAAAAGCTAAAGTCGACGAAGCAATGCGAAGCTGGGAAAAAGCGATGACCAACAATTTAAAACCTTTTGTTTTGATAGGAATCAAGAAGGATCTTGTCCAAGCCTCGGGAAAAACCGAATTCCAGAGCAGTAGTATTTATAGCGGCGGTCGCTATGTAGATTTCTCCGGTGACGGCATAGTTTCTCTCAATTACCTGGTGGAAGGAAAATACATCATAATCGGAAACAGTCAAACTTCCTTCGATAAAGTAGTTAGTTTGCTTAAGAAGCAATAAAAATAAATGCTTTCAATTATTCTAAACTTCGCTAAGGCAGCAGAAGAAGCAGCGGAAGAGAGTGTGATGACCTGTAACGGGTTGGACTGCGATCTCTGTAAGTTGCTCGAAATGGTCAACCGAACGTTGGATCAGGCGGTAATAATCTCTTCAGCGGTCGCTACCCTTTTTGCGGTAGTGGGAGGATTTATCTATATCGGCGCCCGCGGTAACGACAATTGGATGGCTCAAGCTAAAAGAACGGTTAAACTGGCTCTAATGGGCTTCGGTTTTGTTTTGACGGCCAATTTGGCGGTCAGAGTAATTTTTCAAGTCACTGAGGCCACTAACGGCGGTTTTCTCGATAGTATTGAGTGCAATGCGGACGGAGTCGCCACTAAAGACAATTTAGACAAGATAACGAAGTCCAGTGCCTCTCAAATTGCCAGTGCCACCAAATCGGGCGGTAAAACCGGCGGTAAACTCCAAAACACGATTAGCTCGGGGGAACTAAACAGTCTCTTGGACAGTATTTCCGAGAAGGAATCAATCTTTTTCGGATCACGAATTAATCAGGACTTAAAACCGTTTATCGGTGTGGCTAAAAAGGAAAATAATCCGGAAATAATTTATCTGGACAATAATTTGATTCAGACTTTGATGAAAAGCAAAGTTTCTCTGAATGAATTAGACAAGCTATTCGCCCCACCGGAGGCTCTGGCAGCCGGAGGAATGACCGACCAGGGGGAAAAGATTATGGCTTCTGTCTATCAAATTGTTGATCAAATTCAGAAGAAAGGTAATGAAGTGATAGTTTTTGTCAGTAAAAAATCAAAAGAAACCGTATCCGGTACCGAATCAAAAGTCTCCGTCGGTGATTTCTTAAAGGATTTTAACGATACCGCCACTTGTCTTATGTCCGGCGGTGAATGGTACAAGTTTTCCAATCCCTGTGCCCTGGAAAAGAAAAAATGCGATGGCATAAAATGTTCCGAGTCAAGTGGTAGCTCTAATGTTTTTGGTTGCAATTGCCCCGATGATAAATGTTTAGATGGTGCTACCTGTGTTTCCAAAAGCGAAAAATAGGATTAAAAAGAGGCATGGACAGAGAAGATGATTTTGTTAACTTTTATTTAGTTGTCGGCTTGGGAAATCCGGGCAGTGAATTTGTTGGTACCGCTCACAATGTGGGTCGGGATTTTTTGATTGATTGGGCCAAAGAAAGAGGAGAACGGTTCGAAAGCGGTGGCTGTAAGAACTCTTTAACTCTTCGGACTACAATCGCCGACAAGCCAGTCATTCTGATGATTCCCGAGACCTATATGAATCGTTCCGGTCTGGCCGTTTTGGAATGTATGAAGTATTTCAAAATCAATTTAAGACAAATCTGCATCATTCAAGACGATTCGGATCTGCTGATCGGCCAAACCAAATTAGTGACCGACCAGTCATCCGGTGGCCACAAGGGAATAGAAAGTATTATTTCCTCGCTCAAGAATAAAAATTTTACCCGTCTTAAAGTTGGAATAAGGCCGGAAAATCTTGCCTTTTCCGAAGATAAAGGCCACATCAAAGCTGAGCGTTTTGTGCTCAAAAAAATAAACTCAGACGATAAAGAAAAAATCTTGAAGAAAGTGGAAAACGATCTTTCTGCTTGGTTGGAGAAGGGAACGGCTCTAGCTATGAATGTGATAAACCGAAAACGGTAATCTTTTTATCTCGAGATCGCTTCCAGAGAGTATTTTTAAAACCAAGTTCCGACAGTTGCCCTTTTTCCAACCAAAAATCTATTTTTAAAATGTCTTTTTGACTGGGAATTCTCCCGGAAATTGAAGAAAAAATATCTCGAATAATCTCCCGGCGCCAAAAAACCGTTAATCCGGTAAATTTGATTCGAGAAAAAGAATAACCGATATTTCTATCACCCGTTAATCCGATTGATTTTCGGATTTTATTTTTTTCTTCCGCAATAAAACTAGCCAGATCGGTCATATTCTCACCCAAAGTCAAAAAAACTTCAGTTAAGTCCGCTCCCGTTCTTCTTTCAATAAAAGGGATCAAATCTCTTCTGATTTTATTTCGACGACCCTGAGTATCGTAATTAAGCCTGTCTTCATAGTAGGAAAATTTCGTTGCGAGCACCGCTTGCCGAATGTCATCTTTGCTAATCTTAAGCAACGGTCGAATAATATCTCCGTTGATGCCCCTCATCCCCCTGAGACCATTCACGCCGCAGCCTCTGATCAGATTGGCAAAAATTGTTTCCGTCTGGTCGTTAGCATGATGAGCCACAACGATATAGTCAGCACTATGATCTTTTTTAATCTTTCGCAGCAACCGGTAACGCTCATCTCTCATTTTCTTCTCCAAATTGTTTTTTCCGACCGGCAGCGTTGACTCGACAATCAAACACGGAATTTTCAATTTCAAAGTTGCCAAATTAGCCAAATCGGCATAAAGGTTATCCTCGGGCAAAAGTCGGTGATTAATGTGAACCGGTAAGATTTCATAGCCGTATTTTCGCTGTAAATCAACCAGGGCGAGAAGGAGAAAAAGCGAGTCCATTCCACCGGAGAAAGCCACAACCAATTTCTTGGAGTCCAAATCGGGCAGTCGATTTAAAAATGCAATAATTTTCTGAGCGCTCTTGCGCCAAACGTTCCCTTGTAAATACATAAAAAATAAGCCAATATAATAGTGAAATTAATAAATCACCTAAGTATAACTATGCAAAATCACTTTGGTAAAGGGTTCGCTTTTCATCGGGAGGGTGTTTTTATAGTTTCCCTTCCTCTTTTGACCCTAGCCTTTAACCTGATTCGACCCGCCACCCCTTTTCAATTGGTAGTGGCCTCAATCTCAATTTTTTTGATCGCTCCTTTTTTAATCGCTCGTTTTATCTTTCAAAAAAACATTCGGTTCCTCGGTTTTAAAAAGGGTTTTCTCGGCCGCGGTCTGTTGGGGGTCATTATCGGTTGGCTTATTTTCCTACCCATAATGAATTTAGTGGCCGGTCAGAAAGAGTTTCAGACGATGTACCCGCCTTTTTCGGTAATGCGAGAAAGTTTGGCCGCTTTTTTATTTTTTGAAGTCCTGGTTTTTTTGCCGATCTTTTTTGCCGTTCAGACCTTCCTCTTCGGCTACGCCTACAATGGACTGAAGAAAATGATCGGTCGCTCTAAAACCGCTTTACTCCTCAGTTTTATTCTTATTCCCCTTTTTTATTTCTCTCGACCTCCCATAGAAATAGTCCTCTCCTCCTTTGTCGCCTTTTTCACTTGTTGGATAAACGCTAGAGGGCGATCGATTCTCTATCCTATCCTGTTCGGCTGGGGTCTATCGATGATTCTCGACGCGCTAGTCCTTCAGAAAATATTTTTGCCGTAGCTCCAACAAAATTTTTGGCGCGCTCAATCCTTAGTCTAGAGAGTCAACTTTATTGTCTATATTTAAAAAGCTGGCGTTTTTTTCATTGAAATAAAGAGCGACTTTACCCAAGGGGCCGTTTCTATGCTTAGCTATTAAAATATCCGCAATACATTTTCTGTCCGTATCTTTCTTCTCACGATCTTCTCGATAAATAAACATAACCACGTCTGCGTCCTGCTCAATGGAACCGGATTCTCTCAAATCTGACAATTTCGGAATCTGCGGTGATCGCGCCTCAACCGCTCTGGATAGCTGTGAAAGCGCTAAAACCGGAACGTTCAACTCCTTGGCCAGACCCTTAAGCGATCGGGATATTTCTGCAATTTCGTTAACTCTTCCTTCGTTAGCTCGACGACCTTCCATCAGCTGGAGATAGTCAACCACCACCAACTTGATATCTTGCTCCATTTGGAGACGACGTGCTAAAGTTCGAATTTCCATAATATTTGAAACACCGGAATCATCAATAAAAATCGGCGCATCGGAAAGAACACCGAAGGCTTCACCCAGTCTCTGAAAATCGTTGTACTCACCTTCATCCTCCAATTTTCCGGTTCTTAACTTCCACAGGTCAACTTCCGCCTGGGCGGAAAGAAGACGGTCAACCAGCTGATCCTTACTCATTTCCAAAGAAAACATCGCCACTCCCATTTTCTCCTTTACGGCCGCATGTCGCATAATATCAAGAGCTAGTGTGGTTTTTCCCAAACTGGGTCTGGCTGCCAAAATAACCAGATCGGATTTCTGCAGCCCTCCCAAAAGACTATCTATGCCCAAAAAACCGGTCGGTACCCCTCGTAAAGAAGCCGAGTCTTTGTGAATTCGCTCTATCCTTTCGAAAGTTTCTCCCAAAATATCTTTGATGGGGATAAAATCTTTTCTCAAATGTTTTTGCGAGACGGAAAAAAGTCTTTTCTCCGCTTCATCAAGAACTTTCTCCACATCTTCATCTTGACTTTGTCCTAATTCGCCTATGTCATTAGCCGCCTCGATCAATCGACGTAAAGTCGCCTTTTTTTGAATCACTCGAGCGTAAGAGACAACATTGGAGGCTGAAGCCACCGCTCCGACCAGTTCAGCCAGATACGCCGATCCGCCAACGTCTTCCAACTTTCCCATCTCGGTTAAAATATTTGAGACATTCAAAATATCCACCGGCTCCTGCTTCTCGAAAAGCCTTATCATGGCCTCAAAAATCCGGCGATGAGAAGTCCGATAGAAATCCTCCGGCGAAATAAAATCGGCCACCTTAATAACAGCATTCTCATCCAGCATCAATGCGCCTAAAACAGCCACTTCGGCCTCGATGTTCTGAGGAGGCAACTTGCCCGTAATTTTGTCCAGCATAATAAATTCTTAAATTAAAGAAGCCAAAAAATAAAGCAAAAAGTTTCTGGATTGCAAAATAAGTTGTCCGTTGATTTTAGAACTAAGAAAAATTTTTGCATAGGCGGTTTTCAAATCAGAACTTTTTCTCACTTCCGATATCAAATTTCTGACCTCTGAGTTAACTCTAAAATCTCTCTCCGGATGAGGAATTTCCTCCGTTAGAGGCGTCAAACTCAGATACTCAAAAGAAAAATTACCTCGAGAAACCAATTCGGCATTTATTTTACGAAAACAGTCGGAGCAAAAAAGACCCGATTCCCCCAAAGGATAGAAAGACGATTCTTTTTCAGAGAAAACACTATCGCAACCGAGACAATCCTTCAATTCGGGTAAAACCCCCTCGCCGTGCAACAACTTAATTATAAAATAAATAATCGCCAGATTGCTTCTTTCATGATTTTTTGACCAGTCCTCAGCCGAAAATGTTACTTCTTCGAGTAAGGGAAAATATTTTTGAGCGTCGCTTTCTCCGGTAAAGTTTTTCAAAAGATAAACAAAAAAAGAAAACCAGATTCGATTACGATAACTATTTTTGAATTGTTCCAAGTATTTTTCGACCGTTACCGTAGTCAAGCGCCCACCGCGAAAGTCTTCCGTGGGCAAAATTTCGGCCAAGACCAAGATCGGCGGTTCCGTCGAAATTGCCAACTTGGCTCCCGGACGAAAAAGGCCGGCCGCCGTCAACCACATGAAACCGAAGTCCTCAGAAAGTAAAAATAATCGCCCCTCATCTCTGTTCTGAGCATCTTTTTCCAGAATAAAGGCTCGGCTCTTAATTTGTCTCATTTATTTTTCTTGGTTATGGTTGAAGCAAGTTTGATTGTCTGAGAATTTTACAAGCTAATTATTTTTTAAGAAAAAAACATGTCGGAAACCAATATGGCTCTGATCGAAAAAGAAAGAACTTACTTGATGGTTAAGCCGGATGGCGTTAAAAGAGGTTTGACCGGTGAAGTCATTACTCGAATCGAACGCTGCGGTCTTAAAATTGTTGCCCTAAAAATGTTTTGGGCCACTCGAGAGCAGATTAACGAGCACTATCCGAAGGACGACGCTTGGTTGATGAGAATCGGCGAAAAAACCAAAGTCAATTATGATAAATACGGATTGGATATCAAAACGCTTGGAACCGAAGACAATAAAGAAATCGGATTAATGGTTCGCGGTTGGCTTTTGGACTATTTGACTTCCGCCCCGATGGTCAAAATGGTGATTGAGGGACCTCACGCCGTCGATTTGGTCAGAAAAATGGCCGGCAACACCATTCCCGCCCAAGCTGAAATGGGCACTATAAGAGGAGATTTTTCCGTTGATTCCGCCGCTTTTGCCAATCGAGACAAGAGAGCCATTTTCAATGTTGTCCACGCTTCAGAGACACCGGAAGAGGCAAAGCACGAAATCGGATTCTGGTTTAGTCCGGAAGAAATTTTTGATTTTGAAAAAACAGACAATAGCATTTACAAGGTCGTCGCTTAAAAATACGAAGAGGAGCCGGTTTTAAACTTTCATCAATCACTATGTCCGATTGCATCTTTTGTAAAATCGTGAGAGGAGAAATAAAGGTTGATTTTCTTTATGAAAGTGACAAAGTGGTCGCTTTTAAAGACATTCGGCCACTGGCTCCGATTCATTATCTTATTATTCCGAAAGAACATATACCCTCGATGAACGATATCTCGAAAGATCAGCAATCCCTGTTGGGAGAAATGCTCCTCTGCGCCACCGAGTTGGCTAAAGAGGCGGGAATTGATCAAGGCGGCTACAAGCTACTTATCAGAACCGGTAATCACGGAGGACAGGAAGTGCCGCATATCCATCTTCATTTAATTGGCGGGGCAAGGCTTAGCGAGGGAATCAGAGCAATCAACAGTTGAGTTCATAAAGTTAGAAAGTTTTTAAAGTTAGAAAGTTTTTAAAGTTAGAAAGTTTTTAAAGTTAGAAAAATAACCGCCAAGATCTCTTTATAAACTTTCAGACTTTATGAACTTTACAAACTTATCGGGCCGTTAGCTCAGTTGGTAGAGCGCTACATTCGCATTGTAGAGGTCACCGGTTCGATTCCGGTAC
>CAIUEV010000013.1 GCA_903898335.1 uncultured bacterium
GAGACTCAAAAACAATCAAAGACCAACGAGCGGCTCTTCCATTCCATGAATGAATAAAGAAGCTAACGGTCAACGAAATAATAAAAATCCAGAAAAAAATTTCAGCCAGCGAGAAGGCCTTTTCTCTCTTTCTACTCAGTTCGCTTTTCTGCCCAGTCTCAAATTTTCCCTTTCCAATGCGAGTAAACCGCCTAAAATTATCCCCCATATTGAACTCAAAATAATTATAAAGATGTAACGCGGAGCTTTCGATTCTACTGCAAAAGAAGGATTTGTCAAACTAAAGCGAGGATTGCCTGACATATTAAAATTTTCGAGAAAACCGTTAACCCCACTCTGAAGAGCTTTTTCCACCTGCTTGGCTCCGCCTTCCGTTTGAGTGTGAAAAGAAACTTCAATCAACTGAGGTGCTTTTTTTCTAATTTTCCAACTGTTTTGCTCCCAAAAACGCCAATCGGCTGAACGGAAGGTTGCTTTGGCCTTTATCCTTGACTCGTTTAGAACAGACGGGTTTTTAAGCCATTCTTCAAGAGAGTCCGTCAAACTGTCGATCGCTTCCATTGAGTAATAATGATCATAATTAAAGTCGGTCGTCTTCTGGTCTCCTTCGACAGAAATCAATAACGCTCCGACGGTCGTAAATCCCGGAGTTCTTAAACCTTCAAACATTAAGCCCAGAATCACACAAAAAACAGTTACCAAAGCCACGGTCAGTTTATCCTTCCAAATAATGTTTAGCACGTCGCCACTCTTCAAAATCATGTTTTTAATTTAGATTATTCCGATCATTTTATAGAATATATAAAAAAAACTCAAGCTTTTAAGCCTGAGTTTTGATTATAAGTTATTCAATACCGAAGAATCTTTGTTTTATTGCTGATCTGGCCTCAGACTCTCCGTAGCGATACATTTTTATCACCCCCTCAACCTCTTTTCTGATTTGATCAATTTTCTTCTTTACTGACCGAAGAAAAACGATCTTATCATCGTTCTTTTCTTCCTCATCATTCTTTAGGAAATGAATTGACGAGTCAATCTCCGCCATTTTTCGGCCGAGAGAATCTCGATAGCGAATTAGTTCCTGAAGAGATTGAACGATAAAGTCCAAAGAAAGAGAGCGAACCTCAGCATAGCTGCCCGGTTTTTTTTCCAGCAAGAAAGTGACGGCCTCCGAACGGGCGGGTGGCTCAATCCTGACGGTAACCCGAAAATGGGCTTCGTCCATATTAAGATTGAGATCCCTCGATGAATTTAAACCCTCTTGAGCCATTACATTCATTCTTCACCTCTTTTGGGCTTAGTTTAAGCCACTTTTATTTTCGTTGAAAAATTGAAACACTATAACAACTTTCTGGCTTCAAGAGCCGATGGCTCTTCAAAAACGGAAATCACAAAGCTATCATAGGCAAACAAAAGTAAGCCAAACCTCTATTGACAGTATGTAAAGGCTGAATATCGAATTGAATTTTTAAAAGAGCACCCTCCTTAAAATACCGAAATGTATATTAAATGAGAATTTGAAAAAGTCAATATATTTGGTGCCGAGACCCGGACTCGAACCGGGGACACAAGGATTTTCAGTCC
>CAIUEV010000014.1 GCA_903898335.1 uncultured bacterium
AAAAGAGAGTCTGATTGAATACGAAAAAAAACAGAAATACTATGAGGAATATTTACGTTTCGGAGGTTTCCCCGGAGTTGTGCTGGCCGAGGATCAGGAGACTAAAACATTGAGACTGAACGATATTTTTCAGTCTTATTTTGAAAAAGATATCCGTTTTCTGGGAGATTTTAGGGAAGTAAATGTTCTCAGAGATTTTATCTTGCTTCTAATGCAAAGGGTTGGCTCGAGAATTGAAATCACTAAAATTTCAAGTGAGCTGGGAGTTTCCAGACAAACCATCTATGCTTTTCTCTCTTTTTTAGAAAAAACTTATTTTCTTTATCTGGTAAAGCCTTTTTCGAGAAACATCGATCGGGAAATTAGCGGTAAAAGAAAAATTTATCTTTGCGACACGGGAATAATCAATAATTTTGCCCAAGTCAATTCAGGTTCTATTTTGGAAAACGCAGTCTTTCTTGGTTTAAAAAAATATGGTCAAATAAACTACTATCAAAAAAGATCTGGCGGGGAAATCGATTTTATTCTTGACAAAAAAATCGCTTTTGAAGTTAAGAGGAAAGGTTCGAAAGCAGACTATAAAAAACTCTCAAAAATAAGCGATTCGGTTGGTATTAAAGAGAAATATCTGATTTCGGAGGAATTTAACCAAGTTAATTATTGTATTTCGGCTTCAGATTTATAAAAACAAAATCCTCATGAAAAAATTGTTTTACTTTGCATTTTTGTCTATTCTTTTTCCGTTCTGGGCTCATGCTTCGTCCGATTTCTCCGGCTATGCATGGGTGGGAAATAATTATGGGGAAAACGGAGAAACATCTTCACCCTCAGTTTTGGTTGCCAAAATGCAAGAAACATATTTGGACGGATCAACCGTTAAAGGAGTCGCTGAGATGGGAGTGGCAGGTAAAAACTTCTTGCTTAAAAGTCAAATTAATCCGATTTCGAGTTTGAACGGAGTTAGGGTTGGTTATTTAAAATTTGATCAAGGAATTCCGGCAGAAGATTGTTTTGGTTTGCCGGATTGTCACCCGGTTACTTGGGAAAAGAAAGAAAGCTCAATCAATGAAGAAGGGTATTTTACCGGTTGGGCTAAGCTGGAAATCGGCTCTCCCGGTAAATATCCCGATGTATGGCTGAGATTTAAAGCCCCCAATAAAAAAGATTATAACTGTGATGAAAATATTAAAAGCGGAGAAGATTATTTTGTTTGTTCCAAGCCGGATGGCAGTTTGAGAGGTTTTGCTTGGAGTTCCGGGCTGGCTTCTTCTTCAATATCAGACAATCCGGGTTTGGGATTTTTCGATTTTTCGAATGTCAAGATGCCTTTAATTGAGGAAAAATCTGATTCCACAGTTGAAAAATCAATTAGTGGTGAAAATAATGTATCCGGTGTGTCAGTATCCTCATCAGATCAAACAAAATTGGAGAAAAAATGTTCCGTTGATTTTGTTAATTCAGCGATCACGGAAAAAAAGATCTGCGGTTTGGAGGAAAAAACAATGTATAAAGCCTCAACTAATTTTATCGATATAAAAGAATATACATGGCAATGTCAGGGAGAGAGCCCACAAGTAAATACTTCTTTGACACATGAGTGCTCTGGAGATAAGCCGCCGAGTTTGATTATTTTTACCAAAGACGATGAAGAAGATGTCGTCTGCAGCTCCGATAACAAAATTATCGTAGACTCAATGCCGAATTGTTCTATCAAGGCGGGCGAAAATCTTGTGGAAAATTCTGCTGACGGAACTTTTCATGCAGCGGTTAACGCTGAAATAAAGGCAACGGTGTCCGGTCGCTGTCTTGAAGGGACTAGTATTTCTTGGGAATCGGAAGCTTTGGTCCAAAATAGCTCGGACAGTAAAGTCTTTCAAGCCAAGGCTACGTCTGCCGGATCGGCTTCCATCCAGGCGTATGTGACAACAAAAGAAGGAAAAAGAATTGATTGCGGAAAAATCAATATTGAGGTTAAGGAAAAAATTCATTTCGGAATTTAAATCTCAGTCTGAAGGCCGATAGGTAATCTTTACAAACTGATTTGTTTGGCTAATAATAGTGTAGAAGCATCGAGCCGCGGTGCTGAAACTGGTAGACAGGCTAGCTTGAGGGGCTAGTGTCCTTTAGGGCGTAGGAGTTCGACTCTCCTCCGCGGCACAGGAAAAGGGGCTACGCCCCGTTGAAAGTTGAAAGTAGAAAGTAAAAAGGGAAAAACCAACCTCGAATGTATGTTTTAAAACTTTTAACTTTTAACTTTTAACTTTTAACTTATCGAAAATGTTTCGATTTTTCGTTCAGATCGTTATTAACGCCATTGCCATTTTAATTGCCGCTTATTTGGTGCCGGGAATCGATTTTAACGGAGACATCTGGAAACTCCTTTTGGCCGGAGCGGTGCTAGGGCTGGCTAACGGCTGGGTTAAGCCTTTACTGAATATAATTTCTTTGCCTCTGGTGCTGGTAACTTTCGGTCTTTTTACTTTGGTGATAAATGTAGCCATTCTTTCCTTTGTGGCTTATTTGGTTCCGGAACTGTCAATTCAGGGTTGGATGAGCGCTTTGTGGGGATTTCTGGTCATCAGTTTAACTAACTATGTCCTGGGATTTTTGTTGGAAAAAGAATAATTAAAATTGAAAATTAATTTTAACTTCTTGATGAAAAAAAGAGTCGTAATCACTATCATCTTTCTAATATTAATTATTTTTGGCGGATTCTGGTTTTTTCGCCAGCTGTTTCCTCTGACGAAAGGCGTCTGGAGGGCGGAGGAAAGAAAAAATTTAGAGGCTCCGGAGACAAATGTTGGTTGGGAAAACAAAAGATTCTGGTGGACTAGCGATTTTCCGGGTCGTCAGGAAATTTGTTTTGAATTTGAAACGGGAAATAAAGTCACCGGTCAAATCAAGAGCCTGCCTTACAGACAGACTGTCAGAGCCATGGAGATGCCGTTTATGGGCAATTTAAATGATTTGATTCAAAAGACTTCCGTCGAGGAAATCAGAGAGCGTATTTTTAATGGCAGACCTTTTTTGATGGCCGGAATGGAGCGGCATGTTTTTCGAGAAGGCAAGAATATCTTTTTCAGAGTAGCTTCGGATAAATTTCTTTTTCCAACAGTAAATATTTTTGGTTATTATTTTCCAAACAGGGAAATACCGAAAGATGAAACTCAAATTGAGGAAATGAACTATTCCAACAAGCTAATCGGGCTGCCGGATGGTGTTTTGATCTCCAGGGGTGAAGGAGTTTTTGCCGTTTCCGGAGGAGAGTTGGCGTTAATTCGATCACCGCAAATTTTCGAGGCCATGGGCTATCACTGGGAAGATGTCAAGGGGATGACAGATTTTGAGACTAAAATCAATCCAGTTTCCGGTATAAAAAGTTTTGGTTTAGATTTTTCTCATCCCAATGGAACGATACTCAAATCTGAAAAAGGCTATTTATTAGTTTGGGAAGGTGGTCTCTGGCAACTGAGCGAAGAGGAAAGAAACCGCTACTTTTTATTTAACCCCGTGATTGAAGTCGATGAAGTTGAAGATGAAATACCGTGTACTTCCGAATCGGAAAAAATTCGATGCTGCCTTGATAAATTCGATCCACGCCTGAAAGGAGAAAAGATCTTTCCATTTTCCAACACTCTTTCTGTTGATACCGGCTCAATTTCCGATTTAGCAGTGAACAGAGTTGATTGGTCCAGCCAAGTAATTTTCGATCGAGAGAATCTCGCGAAGCGTTTAGTTTCCTTGAAGAATTATATTCTTTACACTTCCGGTATTAAAAAGTAGACTGCTGTTTTAAAGATATGAATTTTTGTATTTTTTTCTTTTTCGAGTTATCCATATTTTACCCTTTTATTTTTTGAGTTTAGGCTCAAAAGAAGAGTTGTTTTAACAAGATAAAAAATTTACGATGTTGCCGATTATCAAAATGAGGAGGGTCTGGTTTGCTTTTTCAGCCACTGTGACGATCTTGAGTGTCCTTGCTGTGATCTTTTGGGGAGTAAAATTGAGCGCCGATTTTACCGGGGGCTCCGTTTTTTCTTTTGAGTTTAAGGATCAAAAAGCGATTCCGGCTGAAATTGATAAAAAATTATCCGAAGCCGGTTTTAAAGATTATCGGATTGTTGTGACCGGTGATAAAAGTTTTGATTTGAGGGCCGGCGAGATGGCTGAATCGGATCACCAAATATTAGCGGAAGTTTTCAAGGATGCGGGCGAGGAGAAAAATTTTGAATCCAGAGGTCCTTCGGTCGGACAAGAATTAAAAAAGACTACTCTTTACGCGGTTTTTCTTTCCATAGTTCTGATCGTGCTTTATGTCAGTTGGGCCTTCAGAGGAGTAGCCCAATTTGGTAAAATCAACGCTTGGACTTACGGCGTGATAACCATAATCGCCTTAGCCCATGACATTATAGTTCTAATTGGAGCTTTTTCTCTCTTCGGTTACATTTTTAAAATTGAAATCGATGCGACTTTCGTGGCGGCCATGCTGACGACGCTTGGCTATTCGGTCAACGACACCATAGTTTCCTTTGACCGCATAAGAGAAAACTTAATTCGAGGGAAAAAAGACGAAACTTTTGAAGAGGTGGCTGAACGTAGTGTCAATGAAACAATCGCTCGGTCTTTTGGAACATCCTTCACTTCTCTTCTGACTCTTGTTGCGATATATCTATTCGGCGGAGAGACGATTCGTTATTTTGTTTTGGCTTTGATTGTGGGCGTCGGATTTGGTACTTATTCATCAATATTTCTTGCCAGTCCTCTTTTGGTTTTTTGGGAGAAGCGGCTGCGCGAGAAAGCTTAATTAATCTAAGAAAAAAAGATGTTCGGTCTATCTTCCGATTTTTCTTTGGTGATTCACGGCTATGGGGGGCAGGGAGTAAAAACCCTGGCTTCCATCTTAGCGGAAGCTTCAATTAATCACGGTCTTTATGCTCAGGCTTTTCCCGAGTTCGGTCCGGAAAGAAGAGGTGCTCCGGTTAAGGCTTTTGTTCGACTTTCGGCGGAACCGGTTTTGTCCCGTTCACCGATAGAAAATCCGGATTTCGTCATTATTCTTGATTTGAATGTTTTTAATTTGGAAGAAGTTAGAAAAGGCTGGACCGATGAGACCTTTTTTCTGGTCAATAGCGACTTGGAACCGAAAGAGATTAAGAAGAAATTTGATTTAATCTCAGATTATCATCGGATTAACTCTGTTGATGTGGAAAGTTTTTTGTTGGATAAATTCGCTTCCGTTCATCCGAGCATTCCGATCCTGGGAAAATTTCTAGGGATTACCGAGCTGATTCCTCTGGATGAAATCAAAGATGTGTTGAGAGAAAAATTTTTACACAAAATAGGGGAATCAAAGATGCGTCTAACAGACAAAGTTTTAACAGAAAGCTATCAAATGCTTTAAATAAGTCATTAAGTTGAAAGATCAATGTTGGGAAAAATCAAAAAGATGGTTCGAGGGAGGGGCGGTAAGAAAGTTGTAAAATTTTTAACCATTACGCTGCTTTTTTTGGCGGCTTTGACTGTGTCTTTACCGGGAATTCCCGATTTTAAATTGGGCGAATGGGATCTTGGTCGAAAAATCAGTGAGCTTAAAATCAATCTGGGTCCGGATTTACAAGGGGGAACCTATCTTGTTTACCGGGCGGATCTTTCTCAGTTGGATCAATCCCAGTATAACGACAGTCTGGAAGGAGTGCGAGATGTGATTGAGAGAAGAGTTAACGCTTTCGGTATTGCGGAGCCGGTTATTTACACCAGCCATACGGGGGACGAATATAAAATAAATATTGAATTGGCCGGCATAAAAGATGTTAATGAGGCGATAAAAATGATTGGAGAAACTCCGATTTTGGAATTTAAAGAAATGAGAGATAAAGAAGAGGCCAAACTGAGCCAAGATGACGCCGAAAAAGCCAAGATGGTAAATAAATTTAAGTTGGACAGAGCCGACGAAATTTTAGCGACTGCCAAAAAAGGGGAAAAAGACTTTTCGGAATTGGCCAAGGAAAACTCTGAAGATCCGAGCGTTTCTCAAAACGGAGGTGATCTGGGTTTTTTCAAGAAAGGAGCGATGGTTCCGGCTTTTGAGGAAGCGGTTTTCAAAGAGGACTTGAAAAAGGGAGATATCTATCCGGAATTGGTGAAGAGTGATTTTGGCTATCATATAATAAAAAAGATAGATGAACGAGGAGAGGGAGAAAATAAGGAGATTCAAGCCATGCATATTCTTTTTGCCACCAAGAATGAAGAATATAACGAAGAGCTGCTCTACTCCGATCCGTTCAAACAGACCGGACTAACCGGGAAACAGTTGGATCGGGCGGAGGTGGTATTTGATCCCAACACGGGCGCTCCTCAAATCAGTCTCACGTTTGACTCTGAAGGAAAGGAACTTTTTCGTCAGATTACGGAGAGAAATCTTGAAAAAACCGCTCCTATATTTTTAGATGGCGAGATAATTACGAATCCGACCGTCCAATCGGTTATTACCGACGGTAAAGCGGTTATTACCGGTAATTTCACTTTGGATGAGGCAAAAAAATTAGCACGTGGATTAAACGAGGGGGCTTTACCGGTGCCGGTTACGTTGATTCATCAAAAAACAATTGGGGCGAGTTTGGGTCAGGATTCGTTGGACAAAAGTCTAATGGCCGGATTGATCGGTTTTGCAATCGTTTCTTTTTTTATGGTTGCTATTTACGGATTTTCGGGGGTGGTGGCGGTTTTCGCTTTATCTATTTACGCTCTGCTTCTGATAGCTATTTTTAAGATAATCGGTATAACCTTAACTCTATCAGGTATTGCCGGCTTGGTGCTTTCGATAGGAATGGCGGTGGATGCCAACATTCTTATTTTTGAAAGAATCAGAGAGGAGTTTATCGTTAAGAAAAGAATGAGTGTCGCTATCGTCGAGGGCTTTAAACGAGCTTGGCCTTCAATCAGGGATGGCAACGTTTCGACCATTATAACTTGTTTGGTGTTAATGTTCGTGAGTACGGGAATGGTTAGAGGCTTCGCGACCGCTCTTTTGATAGGAGTTTTACTGAGCATGTTCACGGCGATTTTTGTAACTCGAGTAATGCTGGATGTTTTTGATAGGGAAAAATAAGCTAATTTTTTAAATAAAATTTTATATGAATAAATTACTCAAAAATTTAGGGGCGATATTCCTGGCGTTTTTAATATTGGCTTCGATTTTCGCCCTATACAATGCTGATCAAAACGTTGGTAAATCAGAGCAAACTTCTTTTGGCCAACTGGCGGAACAGATCAACAAAGAAGAAGTAAAAAAGATAACCGTCTCGGGTGAAAAAGTTGAGATAGAAAAAAAAGACGGCAGTAAACAATTTTTTACCAAAGAAAAAGAATCTTCGCTTTCGGAAACATTAAAAAACTATGGTACCGATCAGAGTAAGTTGCAGTCTGTACCGGTTGAAATCAAAGGAGAAAGCGGCGTTAATTTCTGGCTTGGAAATATCTTGCCGATTCTGTTACCCTTTATTTTTATTGCCGGAATTTTCTGGTTTATGCTGAGACAAGCTCAGCGCGGCAATTCCCAAGCGATGTCTTTTGGTCTTTCTCGAGCCAAATGGGAAGACCCTAAAAAGAAAAAAAATAATCGAACAACCTTCAAGGACGTAGCCGGGGCGGAAGAGGCTAAAGAAGAATTGAAAGAGGTGGTCGAATTTTTAAAGGAACCTCAAAAATTTCATAAACTGGGAGCGAAAATCCCTCGTGGTGTTTTACTTTTGGGACCTCCGGGATGCGGTAAAACTCTTTTGGCGAAGGCGACTTCGGGAGAGGCCAATGTACCCTTTTTCCATATTTCCGGTTCGGAATTTGTGGAAATGTTTGTCGGGGTTGGGGCGAGTCGAGTGAGAGACTTGTTTAATCAAGCTAAGAAAAACAAGCCGGCCATTGTTTTTATCGATGAGATCGATGCTGTCGGACGACATCGAGGAGCCGGTTTAGGCGGCGGGCATGATGAAAGGGAACAGACATTGAATCAGATTTTAGTGGAAATGGATGGTTTTGATCCTCGCGAAAGTGTTATTGTGGTCGCGGCCACCAACCGTCCGGATGTTCTCGATCCGGCCTTGTTGAGACCCGGTCGTTTTGATCGTCGCGTGGTTATTGATTTACCGGATATAAAAGATAGAATGGCTATTTTGAAAGTACATGCTCACAAAAAACCGATAGCTAAAGATGTCAGGCTAAAAGTCATCGCTCAAAGGACACCGGGTTTTTCGGGTGCCGACCTGGCTAATTTGGTCAACGAAGCGGCCATTCTGGCGGCGCGTCGTAACCAAAAAGAGATTCTAATGGATAATCTTTTAAATTCAATTGAGAAAGTTATTCTCGGTCCGGAGCGTAAAAGTCGGGTGATGAAATCGGAAGAGAAAAAAATCGTGGCCGTTCATGAAGCGGGACATGCCGTTTCCGCTTACTTTTTACCCAATGCCGATCCGGTACATAAGATCTCTATAATATCTCGAGGTAATGCCGGTGGCTACACAATCAATTTACCGACGGAAGATCGTCATTTCTACAGCAAAAATGATTTTATGGATAGGATGGTGATGTATTTGGGTGGTTATGTAGCTGAAGAAGTGATTAGAGGAGAGGTTACAACCGGAGCCTCTAACGACTTAAAACAAGTAACTCGTTTAGCGCGGGAAATAATTACCAAATACGGAATGAGCGATTTGGGGCCGGTATTCCTTTCTTCGAATGAAGAATGGGTCTTTCTGGGTAAAGATATTCATGAGGCCAAGCCTTATTCGGAGGAAACAGCCGGTAAAATTGATAAACTAACGGAAAAATATATTATTGAAGCTTTGGATAAGGCGCGTGCCATATTGAAAAAACAAAAAACAAAGCTTCAACTGATCGCGGACAAGTTAATGGAGAAAGAAACTTTGGAAAGAGAAGAATTTGAGGCTTTAATGAAAAACGAAAACGGTGATAAAGAGCTGAAAGAAGCTCCGGCCAAGAAATCGGAACAATAATCTATTTCTCTTTTAAGCTGAATTTAAGAAAAATTTAAGCTGCATGTTTTAGAGTGGGTTAAGATTTTTAACCTACTCGGGTATGTATAACTGTAAAAAGTTTTTTTGCCGGCTTATTCTTTTATTTGCAATCCCCGGCTTTATATTGCTTATTTTCAGTTCTCAAGTTTTGGCCGTCGATAAAACGATTTTTATTGCTGAAACAATGGCTAACCCCGAAGGAACGGACGGTAAAGAAAATGAATATATAATCTTAAAAAATCAGACCGCAGACGAAAAGAATTTGAGTGGCTACAAGCTCTGTAATATTAAAAACTATTGTTATACATTGAATCTGAAATTGGCTGCCGGTGCTTGCGGAAAGATTTTACGTTCATCGTTTCTGTTTACTCTGTATAATGACGAAGAAAAAATAAGCCTATTCGATTCGACAAGCAATTTGGTTGATGAGGTTTACTTTAAAAATGCTTTATCCGGTAAACCTTGGGTTTGCGATAGTAACAATTGCGATTTCAGTTTACCAGTTTCCAATTGTGATTATTCAAGTATTTTTGAAGTAGAAACCGATCAAGGATTAGAGTCCGAAACGACAGAGGCGGATATCTATGTGAAAAATCCAGATGAACAAAAATCCGATATCGAAAACTTAAATTCAAACAGCTCCGGTGGTTCAAGCAACAGTAATACTAAAGTTGTAAACAGTAACCAAAATTCCTATTTTCCGATTAAAAATAAAGCTGATTTTAAAAAGGCGGGAAAAATAATTAATAAAAGCAAAGAAAGCTTGTTGGTCTCCCTGTCGGCGCAGGCGGTTATTCCCAAAAATGTTCTAGGTAAAAACACTTTTTATCTTATGAGTGAGGGAGAATGGCTATCCGGTCAAGCCTACGCTTCATTTTGCAAAATCAATAATTGTGACGATCTGGATGTTCTTTTGACGCAAAGAAGCCTACTGAAAATAGAGGGAGCCTATTTGGGCTTTGACGGCCAGAATTTTTCTTTAAATTTAGGCAAAAAGAGCCATGTTTTTCGACAAGAAGCCAAGGAAGAGTCGTCGGTCAAGCTTGAAAATATTAAAAATACCGATGAACTTAGAAAAAAAGCGGGTAAAAAAATCGAAATTGCGGGGGAGATTTTGCTCAAAAAAGGTAGCTATTTCTATGTAAAAACGGAGAAGGGGGTGGCGACTTTGTATGTTCCTGCCCAAATTCTGACAGAATGGCTAGCGGAAAGAAAGAGTTTGCTTAAGAGCCTATTTCCGGTTTATGAGGAGGAAAAAAATTGGCCCGGCCTGGTTTACAAGGGAGCCAAAATCAGAGCGGAGGGGGTAATTGAAGCCAGAAAATCCAGTTATAGAATTGTTATTGATTCTTTCAAAAATTTAAATTTTGAATGGCCAACAAAAATAACTTCGGCTGTCAGTAAAAATAAAATTAATGATATTCCTGCAAAAAGCTACTTGAGCAATAGCAATAACAACGAAAGCCGAAAGGTGATTGAAAATCCGTCGATGCCGGTTGAAAAAGGGGAATCGAGTGAGCAGAAAAGAAATATCGAAAAACTAAACGATTTTTTGGCAGACAAAATGCCGTGGCTGGATTTGCTGAAAATTTTCAGTCTTAAGATCTGGGCTAAACTATAAATGTTGAATTTTACCAACTTCTTCAAGTTTTTTCACCACATCGGAAACAAGCTGCGCTTTATTTTTGTCGCAGACCAAGATCGCATCTTCCGTCTCGACGATTATCAAATCCTTTACGGCTATGGTGGCGATCAGCTTATTTGATCCGTAGACCATTAAATTTTCTCCTCCAAAGTTTATATGCTCGCCTTTGACAAAATTATCTTTTTTGTTAGTGGTAAGAGCGTTTTTGAGGGCAGTCCACGATCCGACATCGTTCCAATGCAATTTGAGCGGCATTATTAGAACATCTTTGTCATTTTCCATTACTCCGTAGTCGATGCTGATTTTATCCATTTCGGGAAATTCTTTTTCCAAGACGGAATTGAAATTTTTTGTTCCCCAAGCTTCGCCGATTTTAATTAATCGGCTGTAAATATCCGGGGTATATTGAGCGAGTTTTTTTATAATGGTGCTGGTTCGCCAAACGAACATACCGCTATTCCAGAAGAAAGTACCGTCTTTGAGGTATTCTTTGGCTTTTTCATAATTCGGCTTCTCGACAAATCTTTGAGCTCTCCATATTTTATTTTTGGCCGTTTTCTTAATTAACTTTCCTTTTTCTATGTATCCGTAACCGGTTTCCGGCTCGGAAGGGGTGATACCGAAAGTTATAAGATGACCGTTACCTTCCTCCTTTAAAAATTTTTCTGCTTCCAGTAAAGCTTCGGTTAAAGTTTTCGGGTTTTCGATAAAGTGATCAGCGGCAAACACTCCCATCACTTCATCGCCGCATTTTTTAGCGATAACAGCTGCCGCCAGAGCAATGCTGGGAGCGGTGCCTCTTCCAACCGGCTCAGCTAGAATATTTTCTTTAGGAAATTCCAATAATTCTTTTTCGACTTCGCTGACATATTCTCTGTTGGTGGCAACATAAATATCTTCAGGAGAGGCAATTTCTCTCATTCTAAGATATGTTTCCTGAAGCATGGTTTTATTTGAGGTCAGACTTTGAAATTGTTTCGGTTTGCTCTTGCGACTGATTGGCCAGAGTCTGGTACCCTTCCCTCCTGCCAGGATGACAATTTTCATTTTTTTGAGTTAAGATTTAACTAGACAACAACAAATTTTAATTTAGATAATATAAATAAGCAAAAAAATACTAAAAAATGATAGCACCTACGGTTAAAATTTTTCCTTATATCAAAAAAGGAACTCCTTCTTTAGCGGAGGCGGATTTTTTTTGGCGTTTGCTGATTAAAGGCGGGACGGGCCAGGAGTTACATATTATACTTTCTGTCGACTGTCGCAATCAGGAAGAAACAATTTTGTTGTCAAAAGAATTGTGGTCTCTTGCTACCGGTTATCTTAGTGAGGCCTCTCTCGGAGAAGGGGAGGGTAGAATATTAAATCCGGAATCAATTTGTGAAGGAATATTGAAAAGTTTTAATGATTACATGTCTGTCTGGGCTGAGAAAGCCGGTTTAGACGATTGGAATAATCTGTCGATCTTTTTCGGAGTCATGGATCCTGCCGCTTTTTATTTCGCGAAAGTGGGAGAATCGGGGGCGGTTCTTTTCAGGAATCGTAATTTAATTAATATAGACGAGAATCTGAAAACTCCTCGCTCTCCCGAATTCTCACCTCCCTTTCCTGAAATTGCGGGTGGAAAAATTCAAATGGGTGATCGGATCATAATCGGTTCGGCCGGGTTTTTTCGGTCGATTTCTCAGGGCGAAATACCGTCTTTGATTGATTCTCAGACATTTGAAGTGGCCACTAGAAATTTAGAGAGGGTTTCGGAATCTGTTAATAACGTCGCATCCATCGGTTTTTTAATGGGAGAAGTTTCTTTAAAAAGCGAGAGCGACAAATATTTTTTTTCAAAGCCGGAAGCGGTAGGTTTTAGCTCTTCTCAGGTCGGGTCGCTTTCTTTTTTGGAGTTTAATTCACTGCAAGATCGATCAAACATTAATCGAGAAAAAAAAGATAATTTTTTACCGGTAAAAGAAACGGTAGGAGCCATTAAAGAAAAAATAACCGGGCCGATATTTTCCGCGCCGTTAAAAATTTTTAATTCGATTATTTTGGGCTTGAAAAATGTTTCTTCCACCAGGCGCATTATCCTGGGAGCAGTGTTTATCATTCTAATGTTTTTAGCGGGCTATTGGAATTACTCATTTTCCAAGAAGAACCAAGAGGTTTCAAGGACAAATAAACTTTTCGAAGACAAGAATTATGACTACGACAAAATATTTGCGGCGGTGGAAAAACTAGAGGACGAATCAGAAAGCGCTTTGATCTATAAGGATGAGGAAAAAGCGAAGAAGAGCCTTTTTGAAGCGACAGAAATGCTTTCCAAGATAACCGGTTCCGGTGATTACGGAATAAGAGCGCTTAAAATTAAGAAAGAAATCGAAGACAAAATGAACTCGATGGAGAAAAACGATATTTTTGTTAATTCCGAATTGGTTTGGTCTCCTCCGAGCAGCGAAAGCGTTGCCGATTTTACACTGGATAACGGGAATAATATTCTAACCTTGACTGGCGGAGACATCTACCGATTGTCACTTAAAAATGTTGAGGATAGGGAAAAAATCGCCAGTGGCGAAAATTTTAAAGTCGCAAGTAGTTTCTTGTTGAGAGCGAAGTTAGAAACTCTACTTTTATCGGGTGAAAGTAAAGATTTCTGGTCAATTGATCCGTCGAAGAACCAGCTTTCCGCCAAAAAAACAGTCAAAGAAGATTCTTTTGTCAGATCCCAGCCGGCGAAAGCGTTTGAAAACTATATTTATTTTTGGAACCAAGAAGAAAAGCAATTCAAACAGTATACTTTTCAGAATGGGGAAATTATTTTTTACAAGAATTGGCTGAAGGAGAATCCTGTTTATTTTGAAGAAGACGGTTCCCCGGTTGATTTTACAGTGGATGGAAACATTTTTGCCGTTTCAAGCAAGGGGAAAATATGGAAACTTTCCGGCGGGAAAAAAATCGATTGGAATTTTGAATCACCGGTTCGTCCGCTTTCATCAGAAAAATTGAAGATAGAAACCGCTGACGATTTTACTAATCTGTATGTGCTTGATCCTTCTAAGCAAAGAATAGCTATTTTTGAAAAGGAAACCGGTAAGTTAAAAGGTCAGATTAAGAATGCCGATTTAGCCGAAGCAATTAATTTCAGAGTGGACGAGAGTAAAAAAGAGATTTATTTTAACAAGCCGAAGGAAATTCGAAAAATAGTTTTTGAGCTACCGAAGGAAGGATAAGATTTTGATTTTTATTTATGAAATATTTAGTTTCTATATTTGAATGGAAAGAGGAGAGAAAAATGGAGTCATCCTTGAATCTTAAAAAGGGTGATTTGGTCGTGGTCGACTTAACTTTCGGTAAACATTTGGGGATAATCGTGTCTCCGCTAGAAGAGAAAGATTGTGGCGGTAATTGCGATGATTGCTTTCAAAAAGAAGGATCTATCGTGAGGAAAGCGACCGGAATCGAGAAAGAAAAATCCGAAGCCGAAGAGGAAAAAAAGTTACAATTGCTTAAAGACTGTCGTGCTTTGGTTAAAAAATATAAATTACCCATGAAGCTAGTCGGAGTTGATCTCGCAGTTGATGGGGGAGGTATTATTTTTGGTTTTACGGCCGAGGAAAGAGTGGATTTTCGTCTTTTGGTCAGAGAGTTGGCAGCTAAATTCCAGAAATCAGTGCGGCTTCAACAAATCGGTTCTCGTGACGAGGCCAGAATGAAGGGAGGCATCGGCCCTTGCGGTCGAATGCTCTGTTGTCTTTCCAGAAATATAGCGATCCAAAGTATCTCAACGGAAATGGCTCGACTTCAGCAGATTAGTCATCGAGGGAACGAAAGACTCTCCGGCTGTTGCAATCGTTTGATGTGCTGTCTATCCTTTGAACAGGCAACTTATGAGAAGATGCGAGAAAAATTACCGAATGTGGGAGACAGAGTGAAAACACCTCACGGAGAAGGAATGATCGAAGGTTTGAAAATACTGTCCGAAGAAGTCGGCGTCAGACTCAACTCGAATCCAAAAGAAATAGTTTGGACCAAGGTAAAAGATATTCGCAAGATCTAGTTTAGTAATGAATAAAAATCGGAGTGCCCACTTCTACAAAGTGGAAAACGGTTTCCGCCGACCCGACTCCGAGCCTGACGCATCCGTGAGAAACGGGGATTCCCAAGTGGTTCGCACCCTCTTTGTAGCCGCTCGGCCATTCCGGTAATTCATGAAGGCCATGGCCTTGATTGGTAAACTGCATCCAGTAAGGCATGAAAAGTTTATATTTGTTAGACCATGCTCTTTTTCTCTTGTTC
>CAIUEV010000015.1 GCA_903898335.1 uncultured bacterium
CCCACTTAAATCACTTTTTAATTAATTTAGAAGTGATTTTTATTTTGTTTTAATTCAAAAACAAAATAAATTATCGGAAATTTGTTTGTTTTTATAAACAAAATTATTGTATTTTTTTAGCTCTACTGTGCTATTTTTTATTATTTGTGTTTATTTTTTGTTTTAATTTATTGACAATATTAAAACTAGGTGCTATTTATACACTCGACATCGATAGAAGCCACTTCTAAAGTTTGTCAGGACTTTGAAACAAGATTCTCAGCACTTTAATATATCCCATGTTCTCCCCCGCAAAATTTGCAAGAAGAAGGAAGATTTTTATACTTTTTGATCTTTCCGACAATTCTTAGAGGCGTTGTCATTCTTGCAAATCTTCCAGGGGAGAAAACAAACGGATCGGATATTGCAGTGGTTTTACCACGGATACCGACCTAATTCTTACCTGTGGAGGTGACTCATGGAGAACATAAAGAAACTGAGGGAAGAGGCTGAACTGTCCATTCCGGCAGCCTTGGGGGGAAGAAAGCTTGAAGAGGCTTTCGCTTACGACTTGTGGGTGATGTTACATAATGTCATCCGTCATCAATGCATCATCTCTTTTGAGGATGATGAATCGATGACCTCTTTGAGACAAGTCATGATGAGCATCCATCGAGAGGATCAACAAAAATACGGGGAATGGGCTTACCTTGAACCCGAGCTTGTTGAGACACTCATAAACACCACCAGGAACATACTCGAAGAGTTCCTGATTCTGGTGGATATTCGAGGGCTTTCCTTCGTCAGGAAGTCGCTCGGAATGGAGGATGAATAGAGTCCTCCGAACCTTGCCCGTTTCTAATAACCTTAGAAGCGGGCTTTTTTCTTTTTAAACTGATTGTTGTTATTTAAAAACATTTTTAATTTGATTATTTTTGCTTTACCAATAAAGCTTTTTCCTTGTTTTGTTTTTATTATTGTCCAAAACACTTGACAAATTTTAAAGGTCGTGCTAAACATTACGCAGGCAAGATAAGAAGTGCTTCACTTTCCTTGCCAAGGACTTTAAAGAAAGGGGAAGAAAATAATGAGAAACACACTGATAATGGTTTCCTTGGTAACAATGACAGTTGCAATCGCAACTGTTTTCACGGGAGGCTTTGATGCTTCCTTCTCCGTAAACCTGAGGGTTTCGGCCCTCAACAGCTCATCCCGGTTCGTTGACTGGGATGGTGATGATTGGGGCTCCCGTTGGGACGATGATTCCAACCGGGGCTGGGAATACCCCGTTTGGGAATCCCCCAACTGGGAAAAAGGCTGGTCTTGAACCGGCCAAGCTTTCCGGAAGCTTAGCCCATATTCCGAAGATTCATTCCGGAGAGAATCTTCAAAACGCCAAGCACGAGCGTTTCAAAACAAATCGTGCTTTTTCAAGAAGTTTTTTCGAACTGAAAAAATTTCTTGAGAACTTTGAAAGAAAATTTGAAAGGAGAAAGAACATGAAGAGGAGAGTAAAAAAGCAGACGATCAGAAACCGTTTGCCGATAAAATTTGTCCTTGCTTTGCGTCAGGGCACAGGGATTGGCCCCCATTGCTCCAAAAAGGGCAAGAGGGGCTACAACCGCAACGAGGGCAAGCAGATCGACAAGGATCAAACTTACCCCCTCAACCAAAAGACCGCAGCGTCGTTGCTACGGTCTTTTTTATTACCTAAAAATCTCGATTTTTATGTCTAAAACTAACCTATCCGATTATTTCCTTTCTGATTTGGTTTGATTTTTTGAGACTGACTTTGAATTCCGGCTCGTAACGGTTGTTGTACTCATCAACAATTTCCACTTGCTTGCCATCCATGATTGTGTTCATGGCAATATCGTTTATCATTTCCTGATCGGCCTTAATGTCATTTTGCATAAGTTCGAGCTTGTCATAAGCCTCACCCAAGTCAACTTGAACATTGGTTTCGATTTGTTTTTTCTTATCTCGGAGAACCTTGATCTCCGCCACTATGTCTTTGTACTTTTGCTCTGCATCGAGACCTTCTCGATACATTTTCTTTATTTCTTTGGCTTCTTTCTTCTTCTTCTGCATCCGATCGAAAATCTCTTGGATGTTTTGCATGTTTCTTTTTTAATGGTTATTTCTTTTGAGATATTATCTTTAATGCTACGCCCTCAAGTCTAAAAAAACCTTTGAAATGTGTCAAAAAATATGTTATTATTTTTTTATGATTTCTTATTTATCTTTTAATTTATCCTGGGATGAAAAAAACATTAGAGATTACAGCTATCTTTCTGGGAGCAATAGTACTTTCCGGCTGCGCAAGCAGTAAAGATACAATAATCCCAGAAGAAAACATTAATCGCAATCTAGGCGTGCCGGGCGAAAATATTAATCAAAGGAGCTACTCAGTGCCCATTGAAATAGAAGATGAAGGCACAATACAGGCCAATATTGACGCCGGCCAAGCCGGAGCGACGAACGGTAATCAAAACACTAACAACAACTCGAATAAAAACGCTAATCAGAATTCCAATAAGAACAAATCTATGCAAACCAATTCAAACAGCGCAAGCGTCACCGCCCCAAGCGAAGCGGAAGTTAAAGAACTTTCAAAATACATTGGTGCGACAATCAAAACCGATCTGGGTGACATTAAAGTCAAATTTTACGGAGCCGATTCTCCAAAGACAGTTGCCAATTTCGTTAAACTGGCAAAAAGCAAATTCTACGATGGCGTTTCTTTTCATCGAGTTATTAAAGATTTTATGATTCAGACCGGTGACCCGAATTCCAAAGACGATGATTGGTCAAATGACGGTATGGGCGGACCGGGCTACAAGTTTGAAGATGAATTTAATTCGCACAAACTGGTCAAAGGCTCACTGGCGATGGCCAATTCCGGCCCCGGTACTAACGGTTCTCAGTTTTTTATTGTCACGGCCGAGGCGACCTCCTGGTTGGACGGTAAACACACTAATTTCGGCGAAGTCGTCTCCGGCTTGAATATAGTCCAAAAAATAGAAGCGGCTCAAGTTAATCAGAACGACCATCCAATGAAAGATATCCGTATCAAAACGATAGAAGTTTCCGCTAAATAAAAAGTAGTTTTTAAAATAAAAAGAAAAAAACAAATGGATCAGCTTGTTACTTGCGGAGGCATGGATTGCTCTCTCTGTTCACTTTTGCAAACCATAAGTGGCGCTTTTTCACTGCTGATAGGAATATCTTCCATCGTCGGATCTATGTTTTTAGTCGCTGGAGGATTTACCTACTTAACCGCTTTTGGCCACGATAAGAAGCATAGAAAGGCCAAAAGATCCATAAGATATGCGCTCTGGGGATTCGGATTGGCCTTGCTGAGCTTTTTGTTTGTCAATATTGTTTTTGTTATTGCCGGCGCCAAAAATAGTCTGAGCTGGTGGAAAATCGATTGTGTCACTCAAAATACGGGCGGTCTTATTGAAGGTAGAAAGGAACCTCTGAAACAAATATATTCTCGCATCAGTAACGACATCGGTGACACTGCTCCCATTATTAAAAAAATGTCCAGCTTGAATCAAATTACTGACAGCAACAAAAAAATTGGAATTTTCGATTTGGAAAAAATCGATTCAAAAAATCTCAAACAAGATTTAATCAACCTTTTTTCCGGGGATTCTTTTCGTTTACTGGCGGTGAACGAGAACCTCAGCGATGAAGATATTGCTGATTATACTCTCCTGGACAGTGGATTTTCCGGTAAAACTTCCAACGAGAAAACCAATGAGGTGATTAAACAAATTGAAAAAATAGCAGACTTTAGAAAAGACGATGGTGATATCAGCTTAGTCACAAATGAAAACAATGAAAGCAGCAGCAGTACTCTGTGGTGGAGCGATTCGGATCTTGATAAAAAACTAAACGACTTAATCAACAAATTGGACAAAAGAAATGACGTCAAAATTGTTGCCTATAAAGATTCTCGCGCTCAAGGATCACTCAATTATTGCGTTGATTCGGAAGGTGATTATCGGGAATTCACAAATGAATGTCAAGCGAAAAAAGCGACTTGCGGAAACCAATCTTTGGCATGTTCCAACACGTATCATCCGACCATGGGCTGCCAATGTTCGGCCGGATCTTGCTCTGTTAATGGAAAATGCGTTAAAGAGGAATCCTATCGGGAAGCGGAGAGCTTTGCCGATACTTTAAATGGTGACCAAGAAGATGATAAAGATAAAGACAGTGATGGAGACGGCGTTTTAAATGATTTAGATCACTGCCCCAACACTCCGACCGGGGAAGTGGCCAATAAAGACCGGTCCGACTATAATTATGGTTGCTCTTGTTCACAAATAAGCTTGGTCTATCGATCTTGTGCTCAAAGTCGCTGCGAGGGTGAAAATTGGGTTGAATACCCAATTTCCGGCTATGATAGTTGCAAAGACGGCCAAGTCATCAAGCACTCCTGCGAAGCTAAACTGTCTTCCGGCCAAGATTATCGTTGTTTTAGGAATGAAAATATAAACGACAATCAGAGCAATCAGAACCAAAGTACGAGTAAATCAGACTGGTGGAATAATAACACTAATTCCGGCTCTTCCAACGGAGATACCGGCCAAAGCGGAAGCGATGACAGTGGCAACACCGGAAATGGGGGCAATACGGGTAGCAACGGAAAAAATAATGGTGAGCAAACGGGAAACGGCCAAAACACCGACAATGGGAAAATGCCGCCCGATCTTGGTCCCGGTAATTTTAATCCGACGCCTTCTTTTAAAGAATTGGCTGAGTGTATCGGCTTTAAAGATGGAAAAGTGCCATACAATGGAGTTTTGGTGGTTCTGCTTAACAAAGAAGATCCCACCAATGAGCGCCACCCGAGCAATAACGCCAGCCGACTTTTCTACTTGACTCGCGAAGGTAAAGTTATCGGCAATGCCGGAGATCCCAACGGCGGAGGCCTGAAAGTCGGGCCTTGGACCAAAGGTAGCGGCGGAACAGCTTGGAGCCCCGGTTGGGCTATAATTCCAAACGCTCAAGGTGTTCATTCCGGAAGTAGCGGACCGGATCAGTGGTCATTCAGGTCTGGCGACGGTCATCGAGTTGGGCCTCAAGGAGAGAAGATGAACCATAACGGAACTCTCAACCCAAACGGAGGTAAAGTTCAAGATATGTCCGGCTGCAACATGCATTCCGGCAACAAAAGAAGCCATTCGGCCGGCTGTATGACCATGGGTGGAAATGAAAGAAAAGGCCTCACCGACACAGTCAAAAAAATGGCCACCAAGAGTGGAGGTAAAGTTTTAATTGCCAGACTGATTGCCGACAACAGCGATCCGAATTCTCAGCAAGTCAAAAGTGAATATTGCGGCAAAATGGATCCGGAAAAAGCGATAAATCAATTCAAAACTCTTCGTCAATACCAAAACTATAATCCTTACGAGGGATATTGAGTTTGAAAGTTAGAAAGTTTATAAAGTTAGAAAGTTGGAAAGATGAAATAAAAAATTCCACTAAGATTTTTGCCCCTTGTCCCTTGCTACTTGCTACTCCCCGTAACCTCTTCGTAAATTTTTTTCAACCGAGTCACAATTTTCTTGCGAGAATATTTGAGTGCGATTTTTCTTGAGTTTAATGCAAATTTTTTACTTAGCGTCTTGTTATGTAAAATTTCGTTTATTCTCTCAGTCAAAACTTTTGAATCGTCGGAGAAGGAAAGAAAACCGTTTTCTCCATCTCTGACAAGTTCTTTAACTCCTTTTTTGCCGACCGCCACCACCGGCAGTCCGCAGGCCATCGCCTCCAGAACGGAAAGGCAGAAAGTTTCACTTTTGCTGGCCGTCACAAAAACGTCTCCGATTTGCAAGGATTCTACCAATTGTTTTCCCTTCTTGATACCCAAGAAAAAAACTGAATTCTCCAATTTTTTCTTGGCACAAAGCTTTTTTAAATTGGGAATTTCCGGACCGGATCCAACGATCACAAAATTTAAATTCTTATTTTTCTTTTTCAACTCCGCAAAAACCGAAATCAAAATGGCCACATTTTTCTCATAGCTTATTCTCCCCATGTGAACAAGGGTTTGACCTTCATTGCCCAGTTCCTCCATTTTCAATTTCAGCTTCTTGCTTCCGCTCGAGACCGGTCGAAAAAGATCCGTGTTGATCGGATTGGGTAAAGCCACGATTTTTTTCTTGAAACCGTTTTGGACAAAAGCCTTTTTCAGCGATTCGGAAGGAGTTAGGAGCAGATCGCACTCTTCGTAAAATTTAATAACATACTTCCAAGAAAGCTTTTTGGCATAACTGAAATCGAGTTTTACATGTTTCAGATAGTGATCAAAAAAAGTATGATGCGAACCGACCAAAGGCACACGCAAGATTTTTGCCCCGATTACCGACTCCCAGCCCATGGCAAACGGCGTGTGAGTGTGGATAACATCAGGCGCAAATTTTTTCAGCTTTCTCAAGGTAAATCCCAGAGGAATGGTTAAGCGTAAATCGGGATAAACAAAAGCCGGAAGCGAAGGCACGGTTTCGATTTTCAGATTCCGCCCCAGACCGGTCAGCTTTTTTTTGGGATTTGAGAGAGTAAAAACCCTGACCTGATGGCCCATATCGGCCAATTCCTTGGCTGAGTCGAAGGCTACATTGGCCACACCGTTAACTTGAGGAGGAAAGGTGTCGGTGAAAATCGCAATTTTCATTTGATTTTCTATTTAGATTTAGTAGGCTTGTTTTGATTTATTTGCTTCAGAACGTCTCCCTTGGCAATATATTTGCATTTTGGATACTGATTGCAAGCATAGAAAGGTCCGCGACGACCATTCTTCTGAACCAACTCACCTTCGCCACATTCGGGACACTTAACGCCCGTCTTGTTTTCGAATTTTTTGATAAACTTACAAGTCGGGTAGTTGGCACAACCCAAGAATTTCCCCCACTTACTCCGCTTCAGTTTCAGATCTGATCCGCATTCCGGGCATTTTTCTCCCGTAATCGACTCTTCCAATTTTTTATCCTCCTCCGAAGCTTCCGTATGTTTACAGTCCGGAAAGCCGGAACAAGCATAAAATTTACCGAAGCGACCGAATTTTTCCATCATCGGCTTTCCACATTCTGGACAAACTTTATCTGTCTGTTTCTCGAATTTCTTCACTTCTTTTTCTTTGGATTTGAGGTTTTTTTCAAAAGGAAGGTAGAAGTTTTTCACCATCGGTGTCCACTGCGTTTTTCCTTTGGCAATCTCGTCCAGCTCCTCCTCCACTTTGGCCGTAAATTTTATTTCCACAATTTCCGGGAAGTGCTTGACCAAAATGTCATTCACGATGCAACCGATTTCTTCCGGAAAAAGATACTTTTTCTCGTCTCTGGCAATATAGCCACGCAATTGAATAGTGCTTAGAGTTGGAGCGTAAGTCGAGGGTCTCCCCACTCCGTTTTCTTCCAAGGCCTTGATTAGTGTTGCTTCAGTGTAACGAGCGGGCGGTTCCGTAAAGTTCTGTTCTCCCGAAATTAATTTTCTGGTTACCGTTTCGCCCTCTTTGACTTCCGGCAAAGTTCCCTCTCGTAGCATTCCTTTCCCCAGTACTTTGAAAAAACCGTCAAAAATAATTTGTATACCCTCTGAGACTAGCTCGTTTGGACCGGCGGAAAAATTAATTTTAGAAATCTTGACTTTTGCCTGAGCCATCTGACAAGCAACAGCGCGATTCCAAATTAATTGGTAAAGTCTAAATTGATCCCTCGACAAAGTTGATTCAAGCTCTCGAGGAGTCCTTTCCGGAAAGGTCGGACGAATGGCCTCATGCGCCTCCTGCGCTCCTTTGATTTTTTGTTTATAGAATCTCGGCGTCGCCAAAGCATATTCTTTGCCGAACTCTTTTTCTATTACTTCTTTGATTACCGGCAGAGCTTTATTGGAAATGAAAATAGAGTCAGTTCTCATATAAGTAATCAAACCGACCTGCTTGCGATCGATTTTAATTCCTTCGTAAAGTTGTTGAGCGATCATCATTGTCTTCTTGGCAGAAAACCCCAGTTTGCGACCGGCTTCCTGCTGTAGAGTACTCGTTCGAAAGGGAGGCGGTGGGGTTCGCAAAGATTCTTTACTCTGAATTCCACTGACTTTCATTGCATTTTTCGCTATCTCTTCGACGATTTCTTCAACTTCTTTTTGAGTTTTCAATTGCATCCGCGCAACACTTTTACCCCTAACTTTTGTTAGTAAGGCAGCTAAGTCGGAATTTTTCTGCTCTTTATTTTTTTCTTTAACGGTCACAATTTCAATTTTAGGTTTCTTGGAATCCCCACCTTGATCCCAGAAAACTTTCACTCGCCAAAATTCTTCCGCTTTGAAATTTTCTCGTTCTCTTTCGCGCTCTACTATCAAACGAACGGCCACCGACTGAACTCGACCGGCCGAAAGACCTTTGCGTACTTTTTTCCACAAGAAGGGCGAAAGCTTGTAACCAACCAAACGGTCCAACACTCGACGCGCCTGCTGAGCATCGTAAAGCGCCTCATCAATTTCTCGCGGATTTTCCAAAGCCTCTTCAATAGCCGAAGGAGTAATTTCGTGAAAAGTAATGCGCTCAAAGGGAACTTTTTTGTTTTTAGCACTTAAAATTTCCTTTAAATGAAAAGCAATCGCTTCTCCTTCACGGTCTTCGTCAGTCGCCAGAATTATTTTCTTCGCTTTCACCGAAGCTTTTTTCAAAACTTCAACATTTTTTTTCGCTTTCTGAGGAATAATATATTGGGGTTCAAAATCTTTTTCCACTTCCACCCCCAGTTTTCCCTTCGGCAAATCTCGAATATGTCCATAGGAGGACAGAACTGTATACTCTTTTTTCAAAAAACGGCTGATAGTTTTAGCTTTGGTCGGCGACTCGACGATTACCAATTTCATGATTAAATAATTTATTGTTTAAAATCCTTCTTTTTTTAGTTCCTCTAACAATTTTTTGGCTCTCTCCGTTAGCCTCCTCGGTCTCCTGACTTTTATCTTAACAATCTGATCTCCCTGTTCACCCTGAATCCCTTTGGCAATGCCGAGACCTTCCATTTTTATCAAATCACCGTTTTGAGTAAAAGCCTCTATCTCCAAACTTTTTATCCCCCTGAGAGTCGGCACTCTGATTTCCGTTCCGGCAATTACGTCCGTTAAGTCCAGCTCCCGCTCTAAAATAATATTGCGACCGCTTCTTTTAAATTCCGAGTGTTCTCTGACATGAATTTTAATGAAAAGATCGCCGCTGATGCCGTCACGCGATTCTTCCCCTCGGCCCTCCAATCTCAAAATATTACCGTTTTCCACTCCGGCCGGAATGGTAATTTCTATTTCCGCCTTTTCTTTCGTCACTCCCGCTCCATGACAGTTAGAGCATTTGTTTTTTATTGTGAATCCGGCGCCCTGGCAATGAGTACAGACTGATTTTTGCATAATAGAGCCAAATCCGAGATTGATTCGCCTTTCCGTCTTGCCGGTACCACCGCAAAAAGAACATTTTTCCAAATCGGATTCTTTCTCCGCTCCGCGACCTCCGCACTTGGCGCATTTCTTTAGTTTATAGAGGGAAACTGTCTTTTTTGTGCCCAAGGCCATTTCTTCGAAAGATATTTCCAGATCGATTTGAACATCGGAGCCTCTCTCTCGCCGATCGTAATTCCTGGATTGCGTTCGACCGGAAAAGCCTTCAAAAATGTCACCGAAAATGTCACCGAAATTAAAATCGGAGAAGTTGCCGTAACCACCGCCGGAAAAATCTTGCCAATTCATATTGCCAAAACCGGAAAAATTTTCGCCGGCCGAACCGAATTGATCGTAGTTGGAGCGCTTATCTTTGTCGGACAAGACAGCGTAAGCCTCACTGGCCTCTTTGAATTTCTCGGCGTCTCCGCCCGCTTTATCGGGATGATATTTGTGCGCCAATTTGTGGTACGCTTTCTTTATTTCCGTTTCCGAAGCCGTTTTTGAAACGCCCAAAATAGAATAATAATCTTTAGCCATAGCTTAATTTTAGTGTTACGCGATTCCGTTTATTTCAACTTTTTTAACGAATTTTTTTAGTTGATCTTTCATTTTTTCCAGATCTTCCTGCGTGTAAGGTAATGCCTCTTGATACTTTTTGTCAAATGTTTTAATGGGACGGAACTGTTGAAGCACAATTTTTTCCGCTCCCTCAATCGCCTCACCCATCATTTTTATATCCTCTTCACTAACCAACCCCGGAACGACTGTCGTTCTAAATTCATACTCCACCCCACTCTTCATCAAAAGCTCGATGCTGCGCTTTATATTTTCCAGTGGTGGATCTTGAATACCGGTAGCCCGAGCATAGCTCTCAAAACTGCTCTTAATATCCATCTGCACTCGGTCCAACAATTTTTCTTCCAGCAACTGCGCCAGCATTTCCGGGTTGCTTCCGTTCGTTTCCAATGCTGTTGAGAAACCTTTTTCTCTGATTAAACGAAAAAAATCGGGTAGTTTTTCGTGCAAAGTCGGTTCGCCCCCTGTAACGATAATCGCATCCAGCCAACCCTTCTTTTTTTCCAAAAAAGCTTCCACTTCCGCCCAAGGAAATGGCGCTATTTTATTTTCTTTGGCCAATTTCAGGTCAATCAGCTCGGGATTGTGACAAAAAGGACAGCGGAAATTACAGCCGCCCGTAAAGACAATACCGGAAATCTTACCCGGCCATTCCACCAGAGAGAATTTTTCTAAACCGTAAATTGGTATTTTCATTGAATAATTTTAATGATTTACTACTTCCCAATAGCCACCCTTGTCCGGTCCGACTCTTTTAATCATCTTTTTTTCTTTCATTTGTCTTACGTTTGAAAAATAATTTCAAACCCAAGACTATCATTCACTTTGTAGCTTTCCTTAAACTCCAGATTGTAGCCTTCTCCTTCTTGAATGAGAAAATCAAGCTCTTTCTTTTTCATGTAGAATAATATATCATTAGTCTATCCCAGTAAAAATAGTTTACGAATACATTTTTTTCAAGTTTTTTTTGTTTTTCTCCGGACCGATTCTTCGCGTTTTTTAGGCGTTACCAAAACGGTCCGGCAATGTCCATTGTTTTTTTCATCTTTATTAATCGGCAAGACGAAAAGGGCAAAACAAGCAAAGCAGTTTCTTGGGTGCGATCTATTTGTCCTTCTGACAGTGACAAATAAAATTCGACTCACTTTGTTAGAAACAAAGATAAAACTCCCGAAGAAAGGCACAGCGGAACCCAATGTTGTTGTTCGAGTTCCCCGGAACGTTGTTCAAATTGAGCG
>CAIUEV010000016.1 GCA_903898335.1 uncultured bacterium
ACTGATGGCTATAATCATTTTTGTCGATAAGGGTAGCTCTATGTTCATTTCGGTAAAAATCTTCATCAAGTTTGGCACGACAAAAATCATTAAGAGGATGGCGATTATTATCATGGCGACCACAATTACCGAAGGATAAATCATGGCGCCTCTGACTTTGGTCTTAAGTTCATGCTCTTTTTGAAGCTGGATGGAGAGAAGATCAAGAACCTCTTCCAAATTACCGCCCATCTCACCGATTCTAACCGAACTTGAAAAGAGGGGCGAAAATACCTTCGGGTATTGCTGCATGCTGTCGGCTAAATTTTTTCCGCCTTTCAGACTTTCTTTAATGTTTTCAAGTACCTCCTTGAAATAAGGAGATTTTGTTTGTATGGCTAAAATCTCTATGGCTCTGGGTAGATTTAATCCGGCGCGAATCATAACGGAAAGATGTTTTATAAACATCATTTTTTCCATTAAGGAAACGCGTTTAAACAGAATTATCCCCTTGGAGCCTCCGCTTTCGCCTTCCTTCAAGCTAGCTGCAAAAACCAAAAGTAATCCCTGATTTTTTAGAGAGTGAGCCAACTCCGTTTTGTTTTCAGCCTGAATGATTCCTTCAGTTTTTTTTCCGCTGTCGTCACGAGCTTGGTACTTGAAAAGAGGCATTTTTATTTAATTTTTTATTTTTTTAGCTTTTTCAATCAGCTTAAAGAAGAGAGGGTGAGGGCTAAAGGGAGTGGACTGAAATTCGGGATGAAACTGGGAAGCGATAAAACAGGGATGGACATTCTCCGGCAATTCAATAATTTCCATCAGTTTTCTATCCGGAGAGGTGGCGGAAAAAACCAAGCCGGCCTTTTCCAACTTGGGAATAAATTTAGGATTAACTTCATATCTGTGACGATGTCTCTCGGAAATTTGAAGTGTTCGGTAGGCTTTGTAAGCTAAAGTGCCCTTTTTGATTTTCGCCGGATAGGAACCCAATCTCATTGTTCCTCCGTAACGATTTTGACTGAGAATCTTTTTTTGTTCCGGCAAGATGTCGATAACCGGATAAGCGGTTTTTGGATTGACTTCCGTGGTGTGAGCGTTTTTAAGCCCGGCACAATGACGAGCAAATTCGATGACAGCCAATTGCATGCCGTAACATAGCCCGAGATAAGGAATTTTATTTTCGCGGGCAAAACGAATGGCGGAAATTATGCCTTCAATGCCGCGACTGCCGAATCCGCCAGGAACAACCAGTCCTTGATATTCCTTTAATTTATCTAATTCGCTTGGATTTTTTTCAAATCTTTCGGAGTCGATCCAGTTGAGTTCCAGCTCAACGCCGGCTTTGTAGGAAGCATGCTTCAAAGATTCGATAACTGAAATATAAACATCACTGAGAACGAAGCTGCCGGTTGAAAAATATTTTCCGATCACCCCTATTTTTACCGGTTCCCTTTTCTCTCTGATGGCGGCATTCAGCTTTTCCCATTTCTTCAAATCGTTTTTTACCGGTTCCAACCCGAGCTTCTGAAGAATATTGATGCTGAGACCTTCTTTCTCGAAATTCAAAGGTACCTCATAAATTGAATCAACATCGGGAGCGGAAATAACGTCTTTCTTGCGAACGTTGCAGAATATGGAAATTTTTTCCTTTCGTTTGTTGTCTAAGGGTACAGAGGATCTGGCAATGACAATATCCGGTTGAATGCCGGCTGAATTTAGAGTTCTGACTGCGTATTGGGTCGGCTTGGTTTTCATTTCACCGACTTTACTGGGGACCGGCAGAAAACTAACCATGGCAAAAATGACATTGCCGGGAGAATCGAGTTTGAGGATTCTTCCCGCCTCAAGGAAAAGAACGTTTTGATATTCACCGACCGTTCCTCCAATTTCGATAATAACTATATCGGCTTTGTTTTGCTGCCCCGCTTTTTTTATTCGATGAATTATCTCGTAGGGTATGTGGGGTACAACTTCGACGCATTTTCCTCCGTAATGCATACTTCTTTCCTTCTCTATAACAGATTGATAAACGCTGCCGGTGGTCATATAATTTACGCCGGTCAGCTCGTTCCCTAAAAATCTTTCATAGTTTCCCATGTCTTGATCGCACTCGGTTCCGTCTTTTAGAACAAAAACTTCGCCGTGCTCGGTTGGATTCATGGTGCCGGCGTCAACATTGACGTAGGGATCTATTTTCATAGAGGTCACTTTATAACCTCTAGCTTGAAGAATAGCAGCGATAGAAGATGAAGCTATTCCCTTCCCCACTCCGGACATGACGCCCCCGGTAACAAAAATATAGCGTAGGGACTTTTTGTTTTTCTTGGCCATTAGAATTTAGCTAAAAATAAAAAATCTACCTCTAACCCAAACTTATAATAGTTTGAAAAAACAGGCAGAGCAAAACAGGAATAAATTTTAAGAAGTTACCAGAAAGTTCCTTTAGTAGAATTTCCATTTGGAAGTTATCAATACCAGGGCTATGGCAACGAGACCGACGATAATGTCTTTTGCGAGTTTTCTCTTTCTGTCCTCTTTGATAAGAAAAAATTGAGCCGAGGTGAAAAAAATATAAAAAACAGCCAAAAGAATCATAGCGCTCGAACGATAGCGGAAGGGGTAAAAAGCCAAGGCCCAGGTGATTTGACTGGTTAGGAGTGAGGTTAAAATAGAGGCCAGATTGATATCGTTTTTTTCCAGTTTACGACTTTTTATTGCTACCGACAGGTTGGTTTCCAGAGTGTCTCTGGAAATAATAAAAGAAAGAAGCGCTGAAAGTAAAAGCATAACCCAGACGGGATAAACTTGTTCCGAGAAGTTTATAAAACTGGCAAAAAGCAAATTGGCCCAAATAAAAAATACTAAAAAATTTATTCCATTAATAATTGCGATAGCCAACTTGTCAAATGAATTTTCATTCAGACGCCCCTTGGCCAGAAGATAAAAGTAGAGAGCAACGGTCAAGATTCCAATAGAAACGGACCTGATAGCCAGGGTACTCATCAAAGAAAGAAACGGCAAGCTGCCAAGGATTAGGCAGACGGGGAGAAATGTTCCGCTGAACTTTCCGATAGATTTTTTCACGAAAGAATAAACTAAAACAGCCCCTACTCCCAATACCCACCAAACAAAACTCCGATCAAAAAAAACAAGAGAGAAAATTATCAATCCTAAATAAAAAACGGTAGCCAGAAACGGATATAGTCTGAAAAGCATTTCTTAAAATTATTTTTTCTTTATATTTCATCTTAAATGAAAACAATCTTTTAGAAAAGAAGCTTTTAGTTGGAAATCCAATTTTTGTTACGGAGTCGCTTGTGATAGTCTATAGCAAAACGATGAGCTTCGTTTCTTACTTTCTCTATAGTGGACTCTATTTCTTCTTTGCTTTGAATTACGGTTTGGTTGCGGGTATGAAAATCCAGCTTGTTTCGTTTAGGTCCTTTAGATACCGCCAGAAGCGGGATTGGTCTTTTTAGTTTTTTTAGCAACGCTTCTATTTTGTTTAAATGGCCTATGCCACCGTCTAAAACAATTAAATCGGGGGTTGGCCACTCTTTATGTTTTAGTCTTCTTGCTAAAACTTCCTTCATCATTCCAAAATCGTCCACTCCTTCAACTCGTCTAATTTTAAAACGACGGTAACTTTTTACGTCCGGTTTACCATTCAAAAAAACAACCATGCTTCCAACCGAGTACTCACCGTTTAAATTTGAAATATCATAACCTTCAATTCGTTGGAAAGTATTTTTTTCATTTGGCCAACTGAATTCATCTTTACTTATAAGGGCTACATCTCGAATATGTTCGAGTGCAAAAATTTTATCTCTGATAATACCGGCTTCTTCATATTTTTTTTCTTTCGATAGATTTTGCATCTCCTTCTGCATTTTTTTCACTAACAGTGCTTTTTTCCCCTTCAAAATCGATTCTATTTGAGATATATTTTTTAAATATTCTTTACGGGATATTTTATTGGCGTAAGGTCCGGGGCAAAGACCGATTTGAAAATCAAGACAGCCTTTTTCAGTCTGTTCTTTTCTCGAATGAAAAGGAAAAATCTTTCTTATTATTTTCAAGGCCGTTTCCATTTGCCTTTTTGATGTGTATGGACCGTAATTTGCCATTCCCGGATATTTGCTTAAATCAGTTTGACGAACTATCAAAATTCTTGGAAAATGCTCATTTTTTGTAATTAAAAAATAAGAAAAACTTTTATCATCTTTGGCTTTAATATTATATTTTGGCTGATTTTTTTTGATTAAATTTGATTCCAGAATTAGAGCTTCAAGTACCGTCGGTGTCTTTGTAAATTTCAAATCGGTGATCTCTAGGACGAGCCTTTCCGTTTTGTTATCGTGAGCTCCTGAAAAGTATGATCTAACCCGATTTTTAAGGGATGTTGCCTTGCCGATATAAATCAATTCTTTTTTCTCATCATAAAAAAAATAGACTCCCGGAGCTTCTGGTAAATTTCTTAATTTTTGAGCTAGATTTTTTGTTGGCATAATTTCAGTTCATCGAGTTTAATTTTTTATAGCTTAAAATAAAAAATCCCACGATTTTTTGGATCGTGGGTAATTGTTTACTCAACATTTGAATGGCGTCTGGCGTTGTGCCAAATCATTATAGAGGTTAATTCACCTCGAGGTTTAAAGTAGAGCCTAACAAATTCTCGATCTATTCCCTTACCCAAATCTTTAAGGGCTAACCCTCCTTTTTTGAGATAATCCATTAAAGATAGAAGACATTTATCGTTAAGGGTTCGAAAATTTTCTCCTCGGGGTGGTTTTTCCCTGAGTTGACGAAAGGTTCCCAGGGCTAGCATGCGGAATCTGTTTTTTCTTGTTTTCCTTAAGATTTCTTTTATCTTAGCGGCGTCGATGCCGATTCTCCCTAGAGCGGAATCGTAGTCCTCTCTGGAAAAATTAAGCTCTTCTTCGTTGGAACTTTTTCGGCCAAACTCAAAAATAAAAGAAACTATTTTAGGAACTTGGCGAACGAATTTCTCGTTTTGATAATTACTCTCATCTTCTAGCCATAAAAGAAGTTCCTTGGCAAAGCGTGCGTAGAAGCTTTCTCGCAGAAGAGTCTTTATTTGAGAGCATTTAAAAAAGCAACTGCCGGGTATTTCAAGACCGTTGCCAAGATAGTTCCAAAGAGATGTTTCTCTAAAAAAAATTTCTGCCGGCTCCTCGCTTTCGGTCTCATTGAAAATATCTATTTCCAAAGAGAGGAAGAAAAAAGCTGTTTTGTCTTCGCCGGTAGGCTCATTGAATTTAAATTTGAGCTGATGAAATTTTTCAAGTTCGTCTAAATCCTTTACTAGCTGCATCTTGTCCAGCCTTTCCGAGACGAGATGCGCCCATTTGTTAAAACATTCGTTTTCCGGTACTGTCTTGGTTTTTGTCCTGTTCTTAATTTTCTCCAGGATACCCATCACTAGAAACCTCCTTTTAAGGTGCTTTTTGTAAAACTGACCAGCATCGTAGAGCTAAACAAATTTTTTGTCCAATCAAGAAATATTTTCTATTCTTCGATGGACTTTTTTATCTCTTTGAGAAGTTTACTAACGGTAGTGGTAGCGACGCAAAGCACTTTATCGGCTCCACCGTAGTAAACGAAAATTTTATCTTTAACCAGAACATTTCCGCAAGAGAAAACAACATTGTTGACATTGCCGTTTAATTCGTATTCTTCTATTGGCTCCAAAATCGGATTTTCCGTGCGAGCGATTATCTTTTCCGGATTTTTCAGGTCGGTTAAAATAGCCCCGATTCTGTAATGAGAATCTATATCCGATATTCCGTGATAAAGGATAATCCAGCCTTCTTTGGTTTTTATTGGAGGACCGTTGAGACCGACTTTTCGACTATCCCACTTCCCTTTTCTTGGCACTATCCAATTGGTTTCATGATTTAATTTCTCTTCTGAGAAATTCAAATCTTTTGAGTACAGAAGATCCATTCCATAATCGTTTAGTCGATGAATAATTAAATATTTACCGCGAAATTTTTCAGGAAAAGCGCAGGCGTCTTTGTTTGATCGATCGGTGGTGGAAATTAAAAACGGCTCCGACCAATTCCATTTTTTATTCAGAAAATCTTTCACACTTATACTGCTAAGGGCTACGCGAGGTTTGTCGGCGCCGTTGAAAGCTGTATAGAACATATAAATTTTGTTACCGATTCTAACTAAACGTGGGTCTTCGCAGCCATAATATTGACCGCGATCATTTTTTTCGAAATCTTTACGCGGCAAATAGACGGGTTGCTCTGAGCGATAATCAAAATCGATCCCGTTTTTCGAGGAGGCGTAGCCGAGAACGGAAACAAAATTGTTTGATTCAGCCCGATAAATCAGATGAAATCTGCCTCCTTCGTAAATTGCGCCGCTGTTGAAAACCGATCTGGCTTCCCAAGGATTTTCTTCTTTCGGCTCAAGAATCGGATTCTTTTTGTATCTATCCAAAGAAAAGGCGTTCAAATGAGGGCTAAAAATGTTCTCCAATAAATCTTTGATTTTAAAGGTAGTAGCGCAGCAAACACTGTCAGCAGCCCCGTAAAACAGGTGAAGCTCTTTCCCTTTGATAAATCCACCGGTCGGGAAAATAATATTCGGTACTTTCCCGTAAAGTTCATATTCTTTTTCCGGAACCATCAGCGGCGTTTTGCTGTGGCCGAGAATTTTTTGAGGATTTTTAGCGTCCAAAACCAGAGCTTGAACTTCAAATACTGTTTCCTTGTCCGGATTGTAGTAGTTGCGAATATATGAGTAAATCAGAAGCCACCCCTCTTTAATTTTAATCGGAGGCGCTCCCACCTCGAAATGATCTTCCGGATTTCTCGGAATCTCGATAAGATTTTTATCCAATTTTTTATACCAATTATTCCAGAATTTTTTTGACCAAAGATCACTCTCCTTTTTGAATAGGGCTAGCCCGACTTTGGTAGTTGGCGGTCGGTCGGTGTCTACGGAAAGAACGGCGGCGTATTGGCCCTTAACTTTACCGGGAAACAAAGCCATAGCCTTGGCATTGAAAGTGGTGACCGGATGTTTCTCCCATTTTTTAAAATCCTTGGTGATGGCTACTCCGACTTTGATGCCCTCCGGTCCGAAAGGATACTGAGAAAGCGCAGTGTAGCAAACAAAATATTTTGAGCCGATTTTGGTGATTCGCGGATCTTCACAGCCATATTTCTCCCATTCGAACTCGGGTCTGATAACTTGTTCTCGACTTTTCCAAATTTTTCCATCTCGGCTAATCGCCATACCTACAGAGGAGACGTTTAATTTCGCCTCACCGATTTCTTGCGGAGTAGAAAGAGCTCTGTAAAAAAGACGGTATTTACCTCCATCTTTTATTGGGCAGCCGTTAAAGGAAGCTTCCAGCTCCCAGCTGTTTGATTCGGTCGGCATTAAAATCGGGTTGCAAGCGTAGCGTTTGGTGATCATTTTTTGTTTTTATTTATCGGAATTAACGTATACTTTAAGTTAGCAAAACTCTTTTAAAATGAATAATTTTTGGGGTTTGAATCAGGGAGCTTAAAAATTCCTCAACGGGGGCTGAAGCGGCACAGACGAATTTGTCGGCTCCACCGTAGTAAACGAAAATTCTTCCGTCCTTTATAATACTTCCGCAAACATAAACCACTCCCGATTTAAATCCGTTATTTTCGTAGTGAGCGTCCGGCTCCAATATCGGCTGGTGGCAGCGATGAATAATTTTTCTCGGGTCGTTCAAATCCAAGAGCATCGCTCCTACTTTATAGCGATTCGGGTCCCGTTTGTCCATGGCATGATAAAGCACCAGCCAGCCGTAGTCGGTTTTAATCGGGGGTGCTCCCACTCCTCGAAGAATATTATCCCAACGGCGATCATCTGATTTATTGTTGTGATGACTTTTGATGGTAAAAATATCTTCCAAAGAATCAAAATAATCGATTGTTACCGAAGGAGAAATACTGTGCAGGATTGCGTATTTACCGTTGAGTTTTTCCGGGAAGATGACCCAATTTTTTTGAATTTCACCTGCGGGCGAAATGAGCTTTGGCTCTTCCCAGTTCCAGATTTTTTTTATAAAATTTTCTTTTGAAATTGATGTGAGGGCGACTCCCGGTGGCGCGTAGCCATTGAAGGCGATATACGTCATGAAAACTTTGTCGTCGATGGCAACGATTCTCGGATCTTCGCAGCCGCCCCAACCACTACCGGACTCATAGGCAAAAGGCTTTTGATTTTTTAGACCCTTTTTTTCGAATTCAAATTTTTTTCGAGGAAAGTAAATCGGACTTTCCGCTCTTTCATCAAAATTTATTCCATCTTCACTGGCAGCGTAGCCGAAGGAAGAAATACCGTCTCGACTCATTGCCCGATAAATCAGATGCACTCTACCGTCCAAGTAAACGGCGGCCGGATTGAAAGTCGCATCCGCTTCCCAGTGATTTTCTTCTCGGGGACTAAGAATCGGATTTTGAATTGATCTCTCGAGTCGAGGTTGAAGTTGCCAAACAAAATCATTCTTTTTTACTTTGCTATAAATAAGAGATGGTAGTTCCGTTCCGTAGAATATTTCATTTTTGTCTTTGCCGAAGAAAAAATAATGATTTTTGAAAAGGACTATTCCCAATGGTTGAAATTGGCCGGCAGTATGCTCCTTCCAGAGAGGAATTTCTGATCGCCAAAGAACTTTTTTGGAATTTTTTTTGTCCAACAAAACCGCCCCGACTGACAAAAAGTTGTTTCTGTCTTTGGCGTAATAAAAAACCAGATAGCCTTCTTTTCTTTGAAAAACTTCCGCCGGAGAAATTGATTTTTCATCAAAGAAATTTTCTCTGATCGGCATGACTATTTCAATCTCTGTTGAACTTTTTGTTTTCTTGTCGATTTCTCCGGTTCGGATATTTTTTTTACCATCAAAAACGAGAGTCTTGCTCGGATCGGAAAGACTGTCGCAAAATATTGTAGCACCGTTTACCTCATCTGGTGACTTCCCTTTTCGCCATTTCTTTAGGTCTTTTGATCGAAGTAATTCTGTTTTTGTTTTGCCTTTTTGATCGGCTTTCGTAAAAGAAAAAATAAACTCTTTATTTGCTTTAGATAGCCGAATATCTCGCCAGCTGAGTTTCGATTTTTTTAGATCGGATTTTTTGACCAAATTTACTTTTTTGACGCTTCTAGCGTTATCTAAATCTATAATTCTGGTTTCCTGTTTGCCGGGAGAAAATTTTATTAAATATCTTTTTTCTTGATGGCCAAAAACTTTCAAATTAATAAAATCATCCTTTTTAACCAAGGGGCTGTTTTCTTCTTTTGGCGACAAGCTTTCTCCATCTCCCAGAACCAGATAATTCTCAAAAAGAAAATCAACCAATTCACGAGAAAATTTTTCAAACGAATTCATTGACGAGTTTTTTTGTTTTGTTTAGATTTCTCTTTACATTATATCCTAAAAATAAAACGGAAGAAAAATTATTTTTATTTCCTTTCGTTTTTAGTTGAGCTAAGATTAAAGAATAAGAATTAAATTGACGAAATGACCTCGAAGATTAAAGAGATTTTGGAGAAGATTGAGCAGTTAAACGAATCTCTGAGAAAGGAGCACGCCCGTCTGTCCGAAAAATACGGGTTTTTGATTGAGGAAAAAAAGATTACTTTCCTTAAGAAAATCAAAGAAAGAAACAGGAGATTTAAAATTCCGGCTTGGAAATATGCCGTACCCGTTAATATCAGGCATTTTCTTTCCATTCCCTTTATTTATTCCATGATAATCCCGGCGTTGATTCTTGATTTATTCATTACCGTTTACCATCATGCGGCCTTTTCGCTTTACAAAATTCCCAAGGTAAAACGAAAAGAATATATTGTTTACGATCGCCAGTTTCTCGATTATCTAAACTGGGTTCAGAAAATTCATTGCGTATATTGCACTTATGTGAACGGTCTTTTTGCCTATTCTTTAGAAATTGCAGCTCGCACCGAAAGATATTGGTGTCCGATCAAAGCGGCCAGAAAACCGAAATTTAGTCACGGTTGGTACAAAGATTTTGCCGACTACGGTGATCCGGAGGAATGGGACAAAAAATTCAACGATCATGATCAGAAGGCTTTCAAGAAGGCGAAGAAATAAAAAAACGAGAAGATAGTTTCTTCTCGTTATATTTTTTAGCTAAATTCTGTCTTGGGGAGAAGACTTCTCCAAATCTTTAAACATTGCAAAACAATTTTTGCAAAAAATGTAGAGCGTCCAAGATCGGCCACCCGGTCCCATTATTCCATTACTTTCGGTGATCCTTTTGTACTCTGTGTGTCCACAAAGTCTGCATTTAAACTCGTTTTTTTTCTCCGGACTTTCCATCTGGAATCCTCCTTTTTTAAAGAACTCTTCTTTTTAAAGCTTTAGTTTGTAAGTTTTCTCAGATCTTCTCTCGATGGCTAATATTTTTATTTCCCCATTATTCGTTGTAAAAATTATTCTCAAAGTTCCCTTCCTTACTCGGAAAATATTTTTGTGGCCTTTGAGCTGATTGAAATCAAGGCCGTAAAATTCTTGATTCTTGATTTTTAGCAAAATCTTTTTTAAGCTTTTTCTTTCCTTATCGCTTAATTTTTTCAAACTTTTTTGGATTTCGTCCATCTTAGAGGCGAGAAATTAATTCATCAATATCAACTCCTCCCCTTTTGATCTTAGTTAAATCAATGACCTCTTCCCAACGACTTTCATCGCTTTTCTCAAAAGGAGGAACTATTTTGAACAAAGGCTTGGAGCGTCTGACAACCGTAAAGGAGGCGCCCTGGCTAATTTTTTGAGAGTATTTTTCTATATTCTCTCGTAAATCTCGCAAGCCTATGATAGCAGATTCAGTTTGCATTTTATTCTATGTTAATCTTTAGATTAACTTTAGATTATCAAAAATATAGTTTTCGGTCAAGAGCGGAGAGGCAGGCTCGCCTGCCGGCTTAAACGTTACTCTTAGGGTGTCATTTTTTTGCGGAGAGGCAGGGATTCGAACCCTGGGTACCTTGCGGTACACCTGATTTCAAGTCAGGCGCTTTCGACCACTCAGCCACCTCTCCAATATTGTATTTTAATCCTTTCTTTTTAGAACGCTTTTTCCCTTCTGTCGAAATAATCTATCTATTTTTACTCGGTCGATAATTAAACATTCTAATTGAATTAAAGAGCGGTAAAAAATCTGTCACAAAATTAAACAGAGCGGCTCCTTCCGGTCCTATTATTTTACTGAAAACCAAAAATAGTCCGGCTGAATTCACAATTCCCCAAATCCAAAAATCCTGTCTGGCGATTCGATTGACTTTTTTTCCAAGTTCAAAGGCTTCCGCTACTTTGGAAAAATCATTTTTCATAAGAGCGATGTCTGAAGCTTCAACGGCGGTGTCGGCTCCGGCGGCGCCCATAGCGATTCCTATGTCTGAAATGGCGAGGGCGGCAGCGTCATTGACTCCGTCACCTACCATGACTACCTTGCTTCTTTTATTGATATATTTTCTGGTGTATTTAACTTTTTCTTGAGGAAACAGATTGGCGTGAAAAGAGGTTATTCCCACTTCTTGAGAAACTCTTTTGGCGACTTTTTCGTTGTCTCCTGTAAGCATAACGATCTCTTTGACGCCGAGTTTCTTTAATCTCTCTACGGTCTCTTTCGCTTCCGGTCTTATTTCATCTTCTAAAAAAATTAATCCCACCAGTTCCCTTCCGACGGCTAAGTGGAGAACACTACCGTGAAAATTTTTTGTTGATTTTTCTATTATTAATTTTTCCTCTTTTCCGATTTTAACTTTTTTCTCCTTTAAAAAATCGAGCTTGCCGCAAGTTACGGTTTTGTTTTTCATAAAAGCTTGCGAGCCTTTTCCGGGAAATTCTTTAAACTTGGAACTTTTTATAAAGCGAATTTTCTTTTTCTCAGCGTACTCAATAATAGTCTTAGCGATCGGATGACCGGAGAAAAAATCGGCGCTGGCCGCCAAGGAAATAATTTCATTTTCTTTTTTGTTTCCAAACGGAATCACCTTTTTTATTTTCAATCGCATTTTTGTCAGTGTTCCTGTCTTGTCGACAATAACTGTTTTTGCATTTGTCAGTCCCTCCAAAAAAGCTCCTCCCTTGATGATAATTCCTCGTTTGGCCGCCGAGGCGATTCCGGCCGAGAAAGCCATCGGAACGGCAATAGCGATATCATCGGCGCAAGTAACAAGAAGAATTGAAAGAACTAAACTGAGGTCTCCGGAAATGGCGTAGACCAGAAGAGTTATGCCGAAAGTCGCGGCAATATACCAAGTGGTAAATTTATCAATGACAGTCTCGATGGCGATTTTCCCTCTTTGAGATTCTTCAACGAGCTTGATTATTTTTTCAAAAGTCGTGTCTTGTCCGATTTTCTCCGCTCTGATTACCAGAGAACCTGACATGTTGAGAGTTGAGCTTAAAACTTTATCCCCAATTCCCTTTTCAACCGGCAAAGATTCTCCCGTTAATGAAGATTGATCGATTTGAGCTTGGCCACTCGTGACGATGCCGTCGACCGGGATTCTGTCCCCCAACTCGACGACTACCAAATCGCCAATGTTTATTTCACTTGGCGTTTTTTCGATTATTTTTTTACCGATTTTGATTTTTACTTTTTCCGGTCTTAATTTCAGCAGGCTTTTTATTGCGTTTCTTCCTCGAGTTTGAACATAGCTGTCAAAAATTCTGGCCGAAGTCAACATTAAGTTTATAAAGACGGCACTGGCCCAATACTGATTGAGCATCGAAACAACCAAAGCCAAAGAAGCCAGAAGATCAACGGTTATCTTTTTATTCTTCAGGGCTCGGTAGGCGCTTAGCATTACCGGAAGAGTTGCGATACTGGCGAAAAAGGCCAAGAGAGCCGAGTCGAAAAGAAATGGAAAAACGCCCAAGTAATGAAAAGCTAGGACTATTAACAAAAAAATCAGCAAAAAAACATCTGATTTGGGCAATTCTGTTTTAAAAATTGTGTTTTTCATTTGTTTTGTCAGTCCCTATATTTTAGAAATCTTTTATGTCGATGTCGATTTCGAGGCCACTTAGAAATTGAAAGGTTTGATTTTTTAATAAAAAAGCGATAGAAAGAACAAGTAAGTTTGGGGCGTAGCCAAGTGGTAAGGCAGCGGCCTTTGGAGCCGCCATTCGTAGGTTCGAGTCCTACCGCCCCAGCTGATGAAAATACGACCAGGTAAAGGCTTCAGTAAGCCTTTTTTTTGGTTCTAACTTTGTTTATTTATAAGAATATCTTTGAATAACAATCTTTTAAGGAAAAACTTGATAACTTTATTTTGTTGAAGGAAGATTGATAAGGTAATTATTGATGTATATTTATAAAATATGTCATTTGAAAAATGTAAAAATTCTCAAGAAATAAAACTCAGAGATATTCATTTGAATTCTAACGAGGGAAAAGAGAGTGCAAAGAAACTGGAGCTACTGTTGGAAAAATATAAAAACAAAAGAGTTTTAGTTCTTGCTGCTCCGAGTGTTGGAAAAAGCACTATAATGCAGCACATTGAAAAGGGTGTTGATTTAGATGTAGCTTTTGATTATATGCCGGAAGAATTTAAGAGATATGTTTTGCATCATGAAAGTCCCTTTATGTTTATTGACGGTGATAAGCAAACTCTTAAATATGCTGAGAAAAAGTTTGATTCGAATAATCCCGAGCATCAAGAACATCTCAGAAAGACCACAGAATTACTTACAGAATATACGCAGAATAAGGTGAGCATAAAAATCGGGTATCCCGCTTTTGGAGCTATTCTTATTGAATCTGATGTGGTGATATATTTAAAAATTTCTGAAGAGGAATTTAAAAAGAGAATGGAATCAAGGAATAACAATACTCATCGGCTTATTCAATCTGAAAGAGCTATATCCATAAAAAATATTCTTGAAGAAGATTTAAAAAAAGTTAAATTAGAAGGCAGGATAGTCGAAGAATTAGAAATTTGTTAGTTTTATTAATAAAATAGAGGCTATGAAAATGAAGAAAAAAATAATTTTTTTAGATGGAGACGGTACGCTTTGGTATCCAAGAACTACAAAGAGATCACAGAAGCCTCATTGGGTTTATCATGATCCAGAAACCAAGGATAATTATCTAGAGCATTTAGAGTTGACTCCACATACAAAGGAAGCTCTGGAATACTTGAGTGGGAAAGGTATTTATCTAGTAGTTCTTTCGGCTAATCCTTATGCGGAAGATGTTGCTATCAAGGAAATAAAAGAAAGACTTGAGCATTTTGGATTAGCAAGTCTTTTCTATACATATCGATCTTCAGAAGGAAGTGATCCAAACGGTAAATCTTCAATTATCTTGGAAGTTCTCAATACTTTGGGGCTTAATAAAAAAGACGCTCTCATGGTCGGGGATAGTTATTTTTATGATTATTTGGCGGCTAAAAATATTGGGGTGGATGCTTTTTTTATAGAAAATAACGTTTCGAAAATGCCAAGCCAAACTCCTCATGATTTGAAATCAATAAAAGAGGTTCATGAGTTGGTTGATATTTTGATTTAGCAATAAATTATGAAGAATAAAAGCTTAAAAACAAAAATTTATAAGTTTAATAAAGAAGGTGGCATTGATATTCTTATCGATTTGTTGAGTAACTATAGCTTAAAAGATGTCGTATGCTTTATTAATAAGAACGCTAATAATCAGCAGCTAAAATTGTTAGTATTCCAGCCACTTAAAATTAATAAAAAATATCTTGTATTTATAAATTCATCCGCAAAAGTTGAAGTTGCTGGTTCTGACATCGCTAATTTAAAAAAAACTTTGAATCGAATTAAGTTGTATGAAAATGATCATCCAAAACAAAAAATTAAAAGTCTAAATTTAAGAAATGTGTTGCTTTCTATTTCCAAATCAAAACTTAAATCGTATGATGCCTTTACTAATTTTTGTACCGACGGTATAGATAAAATTACTCTAAGAAATTTATTGGGCAATGAAAAAAACTGGATAAGAGAAAGAGTAAAGATACAAAATAGATTGATAAGCTATTTTTTTAAAAGTTCTGAGATTTTATCGAAAAGAATATTAAAATCGAAAAAAATAGAAAAAGGCATTTACTGTATTAAGGGGGCTGCTGCTTCTGGGAAATCATCTTTCATAAAGATTTTTTTGGATCGAAATTTAAAAAATACTACTGGAATTGACGGCGTATTGAATACTGATGCTGTGAAAAGAAGACTTATTCTAAGTACTAAAAATTTTACGGGCAATGTATTTTCTGGATATGTATTTCACGAAGAAGCATCTGTCATTGGTGAAAAAGTTCTTAGTCTTGTTAAGAGCTCCAATCTAAGTTATGTAATAGACAAAAGGATGCAAAGCGTATCTGATATAGAGAATCTTCTTATCGATGCAAAAAAAAGAAAATTACCAGTTACTATTTTTGATGTAAAAATTGATTTTATAACATCAGCTCTTAGGATCTTAGAAAGAACGGGGACATATCCGAGTGATCCAACGCCTGACTTTCGAGCACTTTTTAAAAGCTATAAAAGCATAGAGGAAAGCAGACTCTTATTTTTAGAGAAATCACTTAATTCAAAGTTTGTAAAAAATTACTATACATTATTGGCCAATGCTAATGGGTTTCCAGTAATTACATCTATCAAAGAAAATTATAGAGTAAACAAAAAAAATTTAGCACGAGAATTTGAGATTCAATCGAAAGTAAGTATTGATGATTTAAAAAATGTTGTCCTTTCCGGTAAGGAAAAGCTTCAAGTCGCTTTAGACAAGCATTCAAGAAAAAATTACACTTTACATTTTTCAAAAAGAGAATATCAAAAAAAGCTTCTAATGAATATTGACAGTACGAGCAGAACTTTTAGTGGAGAAATTAATGTTACGGCGTCCACATGTAAGCCTAAAATTGTTAATCTATTGTATTCAAAAGAAGATTTGGCTAAGATTACAAAAAAAAATATAATGCAAGCTTTTGACTTTGTATACGAGAACAGGAATTTGATTTTATTTTCACCCCAAGTACTTAGAAGCTTTATTTTCCAAGTCGCAAAGACAGTCAATCAAGATATTATTAAAAATGAAAAGTTCATTGTCAGAAGGGGCAATAACTCACATAAATATTTTTATGTGAGTACAAAAAACGTAAATGGCTTTTATGAATCATTTGTGGAGCAATTTTATAAGAGATTGAATAGTCCTGAAACTATCCCGATTGATTTAGCTGCATGGGTTGAGTGGAATATAGATTTCTGTGGACACGTTTTCAGTGATGGCTGCGGAAGAACAGCGAAGGTTCTAAGTTCATGGGTGTTGATGAGATTTAATTGTGATTTACCAGACTATCGCAATGGTCAAGATGGTTTTGACACAATTCGAGAATCTTATAGAAAAAGATTCGCTATCAGGTCTGTAGTAAGGCTCAAAATTCCAAAGAAGACAAGAAAATTTTACGATTTTCTAAAATACTACAAGAGACTTTTTAAAGCTAAAATAAAATACAAAATCTTAGCTGCTGGCGGATTAGTTTACAATGCATCGGGGCAATTTTTAATACTTCAAACTAGCAAGGGAAAAGATTCCGGAAAATGGGTTGTTCCTGGTGGAAAGCTCAACACCAATGAAGCCCCCATGGAAGCTTTTACTCGTGAAGTTTTTGAGGAAACCGGACTCACCGTCGATTATATTAATTTGTTGGGAGTGAGAGACTACACGGCAAGAAGCGGCAATCATTATGAATTATATGACTACACTTCCTTTGTCAAAGATGATAAAAAGATAAAGATTAATAATGAATCCCTAGGGTTCAAATGGATAACAAAAGATCAGATACCTAATTTTATATTTACAGATTCGATAATGAATTTTATGAACAAATATTTTATATTTGGACATAAGGAAATTTATAAGAAGGTTGTGAAGATTTCAAACAAGCATTTTGATGTACCGTTTTTTACTGATCATACAATGACAAATTCACTTGAAAAGTATATCGAATCAAAATTACCGGTAGAATCGATACGGGGCATAATAGAGGACATGGAAAAGCTAGAGGTTCATGGAATTTATCCTGATTTAAATATACTTAACGATTTAGACCTTGGTTTTAATATAATTGAGGTTATTTATTTAAGTAAACAGAAGGACGATAATAGTAATAGTTTAAGGCCGTTATTCTTAATAGCTGAAAGAGCCTCAAAAAAGCTGATTGTTTGCTGCGTAACGCCAGGAAGAGATTTGCTTATTCATTATGCCTCGATGATCAAATACTGCCTGAGAGATACTCAAATTAAGATCGATGCATATGCCTATCCGCTTGCTGAAAAAAGAATTGACAAGTGGACGGGGTTGGATGAGAAAATAATTAAGGAAAACGACTTGGTAATCCTTGGTTACAGTACTTTTTTTAAAGTTCGTTTCGAAAAAGATATGGATTTTTCTGTTTTAAGTACTTATCAAAATAAATTTTATACAGCTACAAGATTTATTACTAAAAATGGAAAGGTAGTAAATTGTTTAGAAGCTAATTATGGCCATTGGGGAAACATCAGTGATTTTTTAGCACATAAAATATGTCAGCTAAAAGCAATTGAAATATTACATATTGGGAAAGTAGGTACTCTAAAATCTCCAAATGAAATATATCGAAGAATATACATACCAGATTCCTTTATTGTCGCTAGAGGAGAAAAGATTATGAATTCAAGCTCAAAGATAAAAAATTCTATGGAATATATAAAAGAACACTCTTCCTTAACTCACGCTTCGGTTTCAACTACAATGGAGGAAACTTTTAGTCAGCGCGAAGCTTTATCTAAGCGGAAAATTGAAACGATAGACATCGAATCTTCAAAAATTGCTCAGGCTATTGCTCTGTATAATTTTACTAACAAGACCAAGATAAAATTTGGGGCAATACACTTTTCATCAGATTATCTGAAGAAGTTCAGAGAATCCGATAAAAATTTCGAGGTGAATTTGTCAACTGACAGAATTGATTTGAAGTACTATAAACAGAGGATACTGAATGAAATTTATTATATTACAAAAAAGCATATTTTGGATAAATAGTTTTTTTTAGAGAAAATTTATTCATTCTCATCTAGTATTCCTCTATGGGCAATTCGCTATAAACCAAATCTGACGCTGTATAGTAAATTAGAATAAATATTTCTTAACTATTCCCTTCTGGAGCCAAATCCGGGATATAAACATCTTCATTTCTCTTCTCAAAAATAGTTCTAATTGAGTCCACTACTGACAGCAGATTGAAATAAGTTACAGTTTTCTAAACTCTTCCTTTAT
>CAIUEV010000017.1 GCA_903898335.1 uncultured bacterium
AATTAGTTTGTAAAGTTAAAAAGTTTATAAAGTTTGAAAGTTAACTACTAAGGTCTCTTTATGAACTTTACTAACTTTAATAACTTTAATAACTTTATGAACTTTCTAACTGTCTTATTTTAGAGGGAATTTTTATCAATCGCAAAATGTTTTTTCTATAGATAATTTAAGAAAAATAATTTGCTTTTTTTAAGATATAGTTCAGTTTATTTTTCCTGCCTCTCCAGCAAATATTGCTGGCCGATAAGCAGCAACGTAGAAACCACCCAATAAAGAGAAAGGCCGGCTGGAAAGCTTAAGCCAATATAGACCGTTAAAAAAGGAAAGAAATAAAGCATTTGCTTATTCATAATCTCCATCATGTCAGGTTCATCCGCTTTTTTCTCCGCTTCCAGCTTCTTTTCTTCATCGGTTTTGGTTTTATCTTCCTCCTCTTTCTTCTCTTTTTGTTTGGCAATAGTCATTTTGGTTTGATAAAACTGAGCCAAACCGGCTACTACGGCAAGAATTACCCCACCCCAACTGGCAACCTTAAAACCCTCAGCAAAGTTAAAGGCCAAAATCTTGCCTAAATTCAACTCCGCGCTTTTTTGTCCCAGATCAAAAAGGTTGAAGAAATAAGTGTCGATTTTTCCCGGATTGGTCATCCAAGAATAAAGCTCCTCGAAACGCAAGTCCATTACAGACAGAAACACCCGATACAGAGCGATTAAAACAATAAGCTGAACGATCATCGGCAAGCAGCCGGAAGCGGGATTGAAATTATGCTCTTTGTAGAGCGCCATCATCTCTTTAGAGAGCGTTTCTTTGTCGTCTTTATGTTTCTCCTGTAAGGCCTTGATTTTCGGCTGAATTTTTTTCAACTCCTTTTGGTGCACTAAAGTTTTCTTGGCAATCGGATAGAGTAATAATCTCACTAAAGCAGTGACCAAAATAATCGCCAAGCCGAAGTCCCCCAGCACCTCATAAAGAAAGACCAGCAGATTAAGCATGGGTCTGAAAAGCCCTTCGTGGAAAAGCATTGCTAAGGTTGACATCTTTGTTAAGCTAAAAATAAATCTTTCCCATTCTAGGCTAAAAAAATAATAAGACAAAAAAACGCCTACGGCAGTTAAAAGTTGAAAGTTGAAAGGGGGAGGGGGAAATTAAAAGTTTAAAGCCTGCCTTGCCGGTAGGCAGGTTGAAAACCAAGGAAAATTCAATAAGATCTACTTCCTACTTTTTCCTTGCTCCTTGCTACTTATATATTTCCCGTTTAGACTTTATCCGTTAAGTCAGAAAAAAGAAGTCAGAATTTAAAATAATGGTAAAATAGCTTCAAACGGGTTTTTTACTTGTTTTGGATTTTGATTTTTTTAAATTGGGAAAAATGACGGAAGAAAAAAACAGTGCGAATAAAAACGAATACTCAGCTAAACAAATTCAGGTTCTTAAGGGACTGGAACCGGTAAGAAAAAGACCGGGAATGTATATCGGCGGCACCGGAGAAGAGGGTCTGCATCATTTAGTATGGGAAATTGTCAACAACTCAATCGATGAATCTTTGGCCGGTTTTTGTCGCAGCATTAAAGTAAAGATGTTGCCCGATAATAAAATTGCGGTTGCCGATGATGGTCGAGGTATCCCGGTAGAGGTTCATCCCGAGACTAAAGTTTCTACCCTGGAAACGGTTATGACCACTCTTCATGCCGGAGGAAAATTCGGCGGTGGCGGATACAAAGTTTCCGGCGGACTTCATGGAGTCGGTCTTTCAGTTGTTAATGCGCTTTCAGACAAACTTACCGTTAAAGTGGAGCGCGATGGCGGCCTGTTTGAACAAAAATACGAAAGAGGTAAATCTCTTGGTCAAGTTGAAAAGATAGGAAATTCAAAGAATAGTGGAACAGAAGTTATATTTTCTCCCGATCCGGAGATTTTCAGTGAGATTAAATGGAATAAAAATAAAATTGCCGAATATCTTCGACATCAAAGCCTAAGCACCTTCGGAACTATCGACGTGCTCATCAACAACGCTGGCATCACCAAAGACAACC
>CAIUEV010000018.1 GCA_903898335.1 uncultured bacterium
CATTTCGCTTACTTCTTTTCTTCTTTTCAGTAGTTCCCATTTGTTCGTCCCTGAATAATTTTCGTGATTCACCTGATGACTTGGTCCATTACCCTTTTTCTTTTTCTTCTTTTTGGTAGTGGTGTTGTCGTTCGTGTTATCATCCGTTCCACCGTAGCCGGAAGAAGCGGCTCGCGTAATTAAAGAGGTTTGAAAACCAACCACTATAGACGTAAAGACAAACAAAAATACAACCACTATTCCGAGGATCGACTGTCGACTGAGGGAAATCTTTTCATTACGCATGTTTGGTTATTAAGATTGATTTTATAAAAATATGTATCAAGTCAATTTATAACGAGATTAAAAAATAGGCAAATTTATTATTTTTCAATCATATACAAAACCACATCTTCACTTTCGGAGACGATTTTGGCTCTTGCCGAATCGAGCGCCGGATAATTCAACGTGTCCTTGTCGCCCAAATCTTTAAAATGAACAATATATTTAATGTTATTCTCCAACAAAAAATCAAGCAAGTCGTCGGGAGCCTCCTCATCGCGAATCAGCTCATCCAATTCACTGTATTTTTCATCTTTTTCCTGATCGTAAATTTCTCCCAATTCCACACTTTTGCCAAAAAAATGCCTCTCACCGAAATAGCGTTTAACCGGATTGGCTAAAATCAAATTATCATCCCAGCCAAAGGACATATAGCCGTGCCAAGGCAGAAAAAGCGCCGCCGCCTTCCGCTCGTCCAAATAATTTTTAGTTGTCTGCCAACTTTCCGGATAAAAAACGGGTTTCACTTGCCCCCACAGTCCGAACCAAAGCAGAAAACCCAACAACAATGGCACAGCGAAAAGAAACCATGATCTCACTCCGGAAAAATCCCAACCCTTCTTCTTGAGCCGAGGTAGCAAAGCGCGCAGACCTTCCGCTCCTAAAACCGCATAACTGAGAACCAAAAGACCGCTCCATTTCTGACTGTCTCTGAATCCCGACCAGAAAGGCATATGTTCAAAAAGCCAACGATTCAATCCGCCAAAAACCGTTTCACTGACGCCCAAAGAGAAAACAAAAGCGGCCGCTCCCAACAAAACAAAAAATCTTATCTTTATTTTTCTCTTTTCATCTCGCCATCCCAAGCGTATAGCGCTAACGACTAGAACAGCCAAAACGGTCATTGCCATCCAAAAGGTCGCATAATCTTGAGGCCACAAAAAACTCTTGGCCCAAAAATTTCTTTCTCCCCAAAAACCGTTCATAGAAAGAACATTCAAGAATGGATCAACCCATTTGTAGCCACCGGCCGCAAACGCTTCCCAATGAGCCGCATCAAATCTGGCCTCGATGGCCGCCGGTCGATTAAGAGCGGGAATCAACCACCAAAGAGAAACTAAAATCAACCCCACTCCGCACAGTAAAATATTTTCCACTCTCCGAGCCAAAGAATTTTTCTTCTTCCATTGAGCAAAAAGCAAAAATCCAAACCAAACACCCGTCAAAAGCGCGCCCATCAGGAAAAAATGAATGGAAAAAAGACTAATCACGAAGAGTGCGCCCATCACGCCCAGCGCCTCTCGATAGGTATTTTTCCTGCCGAATAGCCAAAGTCGATTCACCAGCAAAGGCAAAAAGGCATAACCGAAAAGATGAAACCAGTGGCCGGCAATAAATCTTGAATAAACAAAAGGATTAAAAAGAAAAACTAACGCCCCGAAAAAGCGAACCGTGCGATTTTTTCCGACCGGTAAAAAACGAAACGCTCCGTAGCCAATGGCAAAAAACAACGCCAACAGGAAAAACTTCTGCACCAGCCAAGCAGGTAGCACCAAAGTCGCCACATAAATCAGCCAATTCATCGGCAAAGCATTATTAAACCCCTCATCACTCGGATAAACTTTCATTTCCGGCGTAAAAATGCCGTCCAGCGTCAAAACATAACCGGGTGCCAACATTCCGCCCATAATCAAAACGGCCAAACCGAAAAGAATCAAAGCATCGGAATAGTTGATAGATACATGCTTTAGCTTTTCTATATTTTTAAGAAATTGAAAATTTATTTTTTTCGCCTGTATCTTGTTCTCTGCCCCCTGTTTCTTCCCCCTTGTGTCTCTTCTATATTCCACCATCTGGAGCGTTACCGTCATCACCAGAAAAAAATAGGCCTGCAC
>CAIUEV010000019.1 GCA_903898335.1 uncultured bacterium
AAAACATGACCAACAAAGAAAAAATCAAGTTGATTCAAGAAGTGGGGGAAGAAATCATCGGGCTGGATGAAATTGAAGCCAAAATCAAGCAAGGCAAAAAACTGGTTGCCTATGACGGTTTTGAGCCTTCCGGTAAAATCCATATCGCTCAAGGCTACATCCGAGCTATGAATATTCAAAAATTAATCAAAGCAGGTGTGCATTTTAAAGTTTTGATTGCCGATTGGCACGCCTACGCCAACAATAAAATGGGCGGGGACCTCGAAAAAATTCAGCAGACCGGCCGTTATTTCATTGAAGTTTGGAAAGCCTGCGGTCTTGACACCAAAGGCATAGAATTCATCTGGGCTTCCGACTTGGTGGAAAAACCGGGCTATTGGTTTAGTGTGCTAAAAATTGCCAAGGAAACCACCCTTAAACGCATTATTCGTTGCTCGCAAATCATGGGTCGCAAAGAATCGGACAATCTGACCGCCGCTCAAATTTTCTATCCTGCCATGCAGGCGGCCGACATTTTTTTCTTAGGAGTGGATATCGCTCAGCTGGGCATGGATCAGCGCAAAGTCAATATGCTGGCGCGTCAAATCGCTCCCGACTTGGGTCTGGAAAAACCGGCCGCCGTTCATCACCACATGCTTATCAGCCTCAAACCGCCCATTGACCAGATCAAAACGACCGAAAGCAAGATTGACCAGACTATTGCTCTTAAAATGTCCAAATCCAAACCGGATTCGGCCGTCTTTATGACAGACAGCCGCGAGGAAATCGCCGAGAAAATCGGCAAAGCTTACTGCCCGCCCAACGAAATCGAAATGAATCCCATTTTGGAATATTTTCGCTACATTGTATTTCTCAAATATCCCAGCTTCGTTCTTCACCGTGAAGAAAAATTCGGCGGCAATCTGGAAATCGATTCTTACGAAAAGCTGGAAAGGCTCTACAAAGGCGGAGAAATCTTCCCACTCGATCTCAAAAACAATCTGGTTGATTATCTCGACGAAATCATCGAACCGGTCCGCGCCTACTTCCGCCAGAACGCTAAAGCGCGCAAACTCAAAGAGGAAGTAGAATCGTTTGAAGTTACGCGGTAAACACAATCGACTTGAATCGAATCTCTCCCAAACAATAATGATTTGAAAAATAATTATTGAAATTTATAAAATCTTTTCCTCTCTTCATCGAATCCGACTGTAATTTTCTGATTTTTAAAATCAATATCTAGCTTAATGTCTTTGCCTTTTTCGGCTTTATTGAAGTATATCCTGACCAGTTCAGCGTTATCGGTTTCCACAAAAGGAGTCTCTCCATCTATCCCACAGCCAATAACTCCTCCGATATTTTCCTCATGGCCTACACACAAAAAACGCATTTTTTTACCTTTTATATTACTGATATTTCTAACAATTCTATTAAGACACGAGATAATCCGACCAGTCCTCGAACTTACCCCTTCCAGCTTCTCCATACCGGTCGGATATTCTTCGTTTTTTGTCCAAAAGTCTATCCATTCTACTTTTTCGTTACTAAGATTTTCAATAAGCTCGTTGCTTAAATCGGTATCTCTGAGAGGTTTTTTTATTCTCAATCTGTAGACTTCCACTCCTGCAGCCTTCATCCTCTCTTCCAATATAAAAGAGCTTTGAACAGCTCTTTTTTTAGGACTTGTCCATATGATAACAATCTCTTTATTTTTATCAATTTCTTTTGCTAGCCTATCTCCAAGATTCTTTATCTGTTCGACTCCGAGAGGAGTAAGCTCTCCCTCTAACTCTCCCCTATCTAATTCATCCTCATCATAAAAAGCTTCTCCATGTCTTATAAAATCAACTTCTACGTCTGATTTTCTTAATATTTCCCTGCCTCGTTCTAATTTATTTTCAAGCGACATTAATGTAATTAAATTTTTTTAATTATTTTTTTTAAAAATTCTACATCTCTAGTAATACAAACTCTTGTCCAAGATCCATTTTTTTGTGCTGTTAAACCAAAAACCTCCCCTGGATATATAGCTATTCCTTTATTTAAAAATTCTTTGACCAGATCGATACCTGCTAGTTTTTTATAGTATCTAAAAAAAACAGAGTTTCCTCCATCTGGAACGATAAGATCCCTGACATGATTATTATTATTTAATGAAGAGATAATTTCGTCAGTATATTTTTTTTGTAACTTCAAGTTGTTTTTTATGGTTTGAAAATATTCATTTATTTCATCTTTGGTATAGTACTTTAAATCAGGATGGGTATATTTCCATTTATTTTTATATCTCAAAGCTATGTCCAATAAAAAAAGATATTCTGATATTATGCCATTAGATAAGTTTCTAACGATTTGGACATTTTCTATGTAATGAGCTAGTCTTTCATCTCCAATACAATATCCGCAACGCAGTCCCGTCATTCCTGGTCTATCCTTAGACAGACCAAAAAATTTAACGTATCTTTCGTAAGAATTATTTATTTTAGCTATATTTATCATTTTTTTATTGTCAAAGAGAGATTCTCCATAAATTTCATCAGAAAGTATAAAAAAATCATGCTCCTTTGACAATTCAACAATCTCTCTTATGAAAGATTCTGGTAAGCATCTACCTGTTGGGTTATTGGGATTGGAAAAAATAACAGCTGAAATTCCTTTTTTCACGGCTCTTCTTAGTTGTGAAATAGTTGGCAGAAAATCATTATTTCTCGACGATTTAATTATAATCGGATTTCCACCAAGAGATTCTACCACTGAGTGGAATAAAGGATAATCAGGAAAAAACAACAATACATTTTTTTTCTTTTTTTTATCTAAATCGAATACCGATTTTAAAACCGGCCAGATAAGGCTGCTCACTCCGCTACCAACAAAAACAAAGGGATTGTGTCCTTTTTTCAATCCAGATTGTCTTTTCTCGTAACTTAAGATGAGTTTTCTAAATCTTTCAATGCCACCAAAATCAGAATATGTTAATGTATGATATTCGAACATCATATCAACGGCCCTCTTGAATATAATTGGAATTTTAAATATTCTAGAATCGTAATCCATCCATTCCAATCTTGAAATGTTTTCTTTAGTAGAAAAAATTTTTTCGAAATCGAACATTCTTTTATACAACATATCTGGTTGCTAATTTTTTTTTAATTTCCTCAGGAAAAGAAAATAGTGCCAATAATGTCCTCGGATTAATATATCTTAAACTTTTAGCTTTCCTTTCTTCAATTAATCTTGTTACTTTTTCTATTTTCATCTCAAACGGATTGATTGCCAAATCATTACTTAGAATCAAAAAACCCCAATAACGCATAAAAAATGGAACTAATACCCTGTATGAGTAGCTGAAATTAAAAAAATTATCGACGACACTTTTAAAGTTTAGATACTTATCAAAATTTATATCTCCAAGCTCTTCAACATGTAGAACAAAGACGCCTCCCCGTTTTAACCTTTTTCCGACAAGTTCATAAAAATTAGATTTTTCTCTATTAATATCACTTCCCAAGCCAAAATGATCCTGGCTGGTAATATCAGAAATAATAATATCAAATTTTTTATCTATTTGACCCAAAAAATCGACAGCATTTCCATAAACCAGATCGACCCGTTTATCATAAAAAGAATTTTTATGCATAAAAGGAAGTTTTTCTTTAAAAATTTCTACAGCTTCTTTATCAATGTCAACGGAAACCACTTTATCTACACCAGGATATTTCAGAACTTCTCTCAACGTAGCGCCCTCTCCAGTGCCCAAAACAAGAATCTTTAGCTCTTTTTTCTTCTTAATAAAAGACATTGCGGGATGCACCAGACACTCATGATAAATCCACTCATCAATAGACGAGCTTTGAGGAATCTTGTCCATAAAAATACTCACACCAAAATTAAAAAGATCCAGAATTTCAATTTCTTGAAACTTTGTTTTGGTTTTAATTAAAACTTTTTTAACACCATGTTTAATAACTTGATTCCTGGAATATCTATCGTAAGCCCAAATTTTATTCTTTTTCATCTCTCATCATTAATTAATAGTTGTTATCGGCCTAGATTGAAGAATAAACAAATCACTTCCTCTGATCACCCACTCTATGTCCTGAGGCTGATCCATTATTCTTTCGATTTGTTTAAAAACCTTCGTAATCTCAATGATTTTTTTCCCTGATAACTTCTGAGCTTCCTGATTTTTGACTTCAACTTTTTTCAAACAAGCTGACCCGAAATCGTTACTCGTGATCTTTTTAGTTTGTCGAGATACTTCTATATCAAAAATAATCTCATCATCTTTTTCAATCCAATACTTATCAGGAGAAACTTCTCCGCTAACCAACAACTCTCCACTTCCATATATTGCCTCTATAACTGACATATTTTTGTCCTTGGATATGGGATCAACAGTAAAACAGACCCCGGAAAAATCACCAAATATCATGCTTTGAACAATCACCGCCATGCTTCTTTTTTCTAACACCCCTTTACTGTTTAGGGCGTAGTGAAGAGCGCGTTCAGAGTAAAGAGACCCCCAACATTGCTTTATTCGCTTAATAAGATTTTCTGGCTCAACTGATATATAAGTATCGAATTCTCCGGCCCATGATAGCTTTTTCATATCTTCACAATCGGCAGAGGAGCGGACTGCTACTCTACTGCTTCTCAATTGATAAAAATAATTATAAATCTCCTCCTCAAGGTCTTTAGGCATTTTTATTGCATTAATTAAGTTTCTAATTTTTTGTGCTTTTTCTCCTAAAGAATTTTTTTTGTTTAAAATATTTTTTATTT
>CAIUEV010000020.1 GCA_903898335.1 uncultured bacterium
CACCCTAGCTCAATGGTTGAGCAATTGTTTTGTAAACAATAGGTTATCGGTTCGATTCCGATGGGTGGCTCATTTTTAGGTCAAATCTTTTAAAAAATAAATGAAAAAAGAACTACTCAATCCGTCGATAGAATATTTTCTCGAAGTGGTGGAAAAAACGGCAAAAGAGAAAACCAATCCCAAGCAAACCATCTTTCGACTGGAGACTTCTGAAATTGCCGGTCAAATGGCTTTGTGGTACGAAAAAGTCAGAGGAGCTGTTCAATATAAAGAGGAGCATCTTTTGAGGCGAACTACTATCTATAGAATACTGAAAAGATTGGTGGACATCGAACAGAAAAAAAATCGAAGAGATTTGACTTATGCTCTTTTCAAGGAGTTGGTGATGGCCGGTCATATTAACCAAGCCGACGCCAATGATGAAGTCTTCCAAAAAGTGGAAATAATAGTTGTTCGCTACTTGAAAGTTTTGCAATTAGTAAATAGCCGAGTCAGGAGCGCTACTGAGAATTTAAAGATTAGACGATGGTTTTTTTCTCTTGCTTCTGAGGAAATTGAGGGTCAAATCAGCCCGCAAAAAGAAAAAATGGCCTTGATCTACGCTATTTATGAAACCTTAAGGCCTCGCATAAAATTCAATCTCAGTCGTCCACCGTTTCCTTTGCCCGGCTCGAAAATCAAGGGGGCGCAAATAATCGCTGAAGAATATCTTGGAGTTGGTTCTTTGGTCGAACCGATCGAAGACAGTATTGTTGGAGAACAGAAGAGAGACTCCCATAAAAATACTATTTTTAACGAAGAAAAACTTTTTAATTTGTTGGTCTATTTAGCTGTTTTTAGAAATTTAAGAAAATCCGATCGAGCCATGATCAGGGCTCTGGTTTTCAATATTTATTTTCCGAAATGGAGCGAGTTGACCGATCAAGACGAAGAATCTTTGTCAGAAGCGATAAAATTATTGGTTAAAAAACGAGCCGAAATGGAAACTATAGCAGAACATCCTTTGATGCCGAAAATTCTTTTTCCCATAAAAAAGTATATGTTATGCTCCGCTTTTTTCTATGAGGCCGTTATGGATAATCCTTTGGAGGCAAAAGCGGTTACCAACCAGGAATATTTACTCTGGGAGAAAATAAAAAATAAATGTAATTTGCGCTATTTAGCCGAAAGCAAAAAACTCAAGAAAAGAATCGGAAGAGGAATTCTGTATGTTTTTTTAACGAAAATGATAGTGGCTTTGTTATTGGAAGTTCCTTACGAAATGATGTTAAAAGCAAAATCGATTGAATATAAATCTCTAGCCATTAATCTCTTCTTTCCGCCGGTTCTTCTAAGTCTTATCGCCTCTTCCGCCAGAAAGCCGGATGAAGAAAATACCAAAGAAATTCTTAAAGGTGTGAGTACATTGATCTATAAAAATAAACTGGAGGAGGATCTGAAAAACATCAATATTTCGGATCGCGAAAGCGCCTGGGCGGAAAGAATGCTGGATCTTTTCTACATCACCGTTCTTTTCACGGTTCTTTATTTGCTTATCAAGTTGCTTAATTATCTCGATTTTAATTTTGTGGCTATGACAATCTTTCTTATTTTTACCGGAACGGTCAGCTTCTTTGGCGCTTTGATTCGACAGTCAACTCGGGATTTGGTGGTTACAAAAGATAGAGAGGGATTATTCAGTCTGATATTCGACACCGCTCTTCTTCCTTTTGTAAGAATAGGTCGGCTGTTGTCGGTTAAGTTTTCCAGAATCAATGTTTTTATCTTTATTTTAGATTTTTTAGTGGAAGCGCCTTTCAAATTTATCATACGAGCCTTTGAGGCCTGGATAGATTTTTTACGTAAAAAGAGAGATGAAGTCGAGAGACAGTTTGATTGATTTTATAAAAATAAGAGTTTTAAATTAACAATATGCAGGAAAAGAAAAATGATAGTTTTTATCTCCTCTTGGCAGCAATCGGCATGCTGATCTTGGTGATATCGGCAATTTATTTCTTAAAGATAAGAAAATCCTCCGATCAAGAAATGCGAGATACCGGTTCGGCGGAAACTCAAAATTCCGGACAAAAAAACAATGAAAAAATTAAATCTGAAGAAGTTCAAATTGAAAACGAACCCTTGGCGGAAGAGAAAAAACTGGAGGAAGCTCCCAATGAAGAGTTAAGACAAAAGATTATTGCTTATCTGGTTAAAAATCTGGATCAACTTATTTTTCCTCCCCAAAACGACAAATGGGATCTCTCCGGCGCCAGCATTTCATTTATAGGCAATACTTATCTTTATCTGGAAATTTTTCCCGCCGAGGCGGAAGTCGGCGGTATGAAGGTTCTCTACAAAGCAGAATCACTTTCCAGCGGCGAAATTAAATTACAAGAACTGGCCAAATACAAGGAGGGGGAAGAGGATTGGCAACTTTTGAGTGGAGAAGACAAATTTTTCGACTACTACTATGAAGAATACGGATACGACGACGAAGATAACAAATGGTCTCAAATAGAATATATGATCGGCACTGAAGATGAGGGTGAAGATAAGGAACTGAGCGAAGAAGAAATTGAATCTCTGGAGGCCGAAGAAGCTTTATTGGACGAAGAGGGGAGTACGGGGTCCGATGAGCAGGATGAAGCGGAAAAAACAATTGTCCCTTAAAATAAATTTAGAAAATGGCAATCAAAAGAAAAATCAAAATAAAAGTCAACGGAGTATCTTTCGAAGGAGTTGAGGGAGCCAACTTAATCGGCTTCTTAAAGAAAATCGGTTTGGAAATCCCCACCCTTTGCTCTCATCCAGATTTCGACAAAAGTAATGCCTACTGTCGTCTTTGTCTGGTCAAGGTTCGATTTAAGGAGTCTGACGACTTCAAATTCGTTCCCAGTTGCAGTGTTAAAACGACGGAAAATATGGAAATAATTACCGACGACGCAGAAATTGTGAGGATAAGGAGCACTCTGCTGGAAATGCTTTTTATGGAGCATGCCGGTCTTTGTTCCACTTGTTTTAGAAATCAAGACTGCGAATTGCAAAGTTTGGCAGTCAAATATTCCATTGACGAATTTCGTTTCGTACCCAAAGTGGCGGAAATGAAAAGCGATGAAGCGCTGGAAAGACTAAGAGACAACTTAAGCAGAAGGGTTATTGATCGAGAGAATCCTTCCATTGCTCGAGAAAGCACAAAATGTATTGAGTGCAGGCGCTGTATCAGAGCGTGCGATGAAATTCAAAAAGTGAAAGCTTTAAACACTCAAAAAAGAGGAATAAATTTGGGAGTCGGTACAGAAAACTATACACCTTTGGAATGTACTTTTTGCGGTCAATGCGCCCTTCATTGTCCCACCGGAGCGATTATTGAAAAAAATGATTTAATTGAAGTGGTTAGGGCAATTAAAGATCCGAAAAAAATTGTGATTGCTCAGGTGGCGCCCTCAGTCAGGGTTACCCTGGGAGAGGAATTCGGATTGTTGCCGGGGACGGTAGTAACGGGAAAAATGGTAACGGCTCTGAGAAAATGCGGATTTGACACCGTGTTTGATGTGGTGACCGGGGCTGATTTTACTATTGTTGAGGAGGGCTCGGAGTTTCTTGAAGTAGTTAAGAATAAGGGAAATCGCTGTCAGCTCCCGCTTTTTACCAGTTGCTGCCCCGCCTGGGTTTTGTTTGCCGAACAGAATTACCCGGAAATTCTGCCTCACCTTTCATCGGCTAAATCTCCGCAATTAATGCTCGCTTCCTTGATTAGGAATTATTACGCCAAAAAAAACGGAATAAATCAAAAAGATATTGTCGTTGTTTCCATAATGCCATGTACCGCTAAAAAATATGAAATCGACCGAGAAGAGTTCTCTCAGAACGGTCAGAAAGACATAGATTTTGTTCTGACGGTCAGGGAGTTGGCTCATTTAATCAAGAACTTTCGGATACCCTTTAACGATCTTCCCGAATCTGACTTTGATCCCGCTTTGGGAATCTCCTCCGGTTCCGGTCTGATATTCGGCGCCAGCGGTGGAGTTACCGAGGCCGCTCTCCGAACCGCTCATTTTTATCTTACCGGAGAAAGTTTTCCCAAGTTGGAATTTGCGGAAGTTCGTGGTATAAAATGGATTAAGGAGGCGCAAGTTAATTTGGCGGGGAAAAATCTTAAAATAGCGGTGGCTCACGGACTGGAAAATGCCAGGAAAATAGTTGAAAAAGCCCTGAAAGAGAAATGCCCTTACGATTTTGTCGAGATTATGGCCTGTCCCGGCGGGTGCATCGGCGGAGGGGGGCAACCGATACCGACCGATGATGAAATAAGAAAAGCCAGAATCAAGGCTATTTATGACACCGATAAAAAAATGGCTATCAGGGAATCTCATAAAAATCCGGTAGTGGAAAGGGTCTACAGGGATTTTCTCTACAAACCGTTGGGTCGGAAAGCCGAAAAACTTTTGCACACCAAGCATTACCCCTATAAATTCAAATTTAAAAAATAATGATTGTTGATTTAAGAAAAAAAACGGAAGAGAAGACCAGATTTTCAGCTTTAAGCGGTCAGACGGTTATTGTAAGCTGGAAGGCCGAGGAGTTCAATTATTACCAAAAATCCAAACTTTGGTTTTTGATCGGTGGGCTTTTTTTCTTTATTCTGGTTGGCTATTTTATTATTTCCGAACAGATAATAACCTCCATTACCTTTATACTTCTAGGCATTACCGTTTACATTTTTTCAATTAAAAAACCGCGAAGAATAACCTGCAGTATCGGGTATAATGGTATTTCTGTCGATAAATTCACTTACTCTTTTAAAGATCTAAGCTCTTTTTGGATTTTCTTTGAACCGCCTGAATTTAAAGTCATTAGTCTGAAACATAAAAAAGCGTATCTGCCTCATATTCAAATTCCGTTTGGCAATGAAGATCCCGTTAAGCTCAGAAAAGCTCTGATTCGTTTTTTGCCGGAGGAGGAACAGGAGGAAAGTTTTAGCGACAGAGCGGCTCGTTATTTAAAATTTTAATTTTTTAAAATGGCCAGAGATAAGGCAAAAATAGAAGTTTGGTCAGAGTTGGTTCTTAAAAAAACCACTTTTCTTTGGTTGCCGATTACCGCCTTTTTGATTATAATAAAAAGAATTAGAAATAAATAAAATAAAAAAAATGAAAAGGATCGTCAAACAGATTATTATCCTTTTAGTCGTAGTCGGTCTAATCGGAGGTTCTGTGCTTTTGATTAGCCAGCTCTTTAAAACCAAGCCTACTTGCTTCGATAACTTAAAGAATGGTGAAGAAGAGGGCGTCGATTGCGGTACGGCCTGCGAAAAACCTTGCAAGACGGAAGCGCCTCAAGCCGAGAAAATAAAAGTCAAAAACTTTGAGATTCTGAGGGGAGGCAATAACAAATGTGATCTGGTGGCCGTCGTTAACAACCCGAACACCAATCTGGTTGGCCAACACATCCCTTACAGTTTTCGGTGGGGAGATAAAGTGATTAAAAAGAGCGATTTCTATATTTATCCAAGCGAAGAACGTTATCTGGCCGAATACAATTTAGTTTGTCAAGATGATTTTGAGCCGGAATTGGAAATAGGCGAAACGACCAATTGGGATTTTTTCAGAGAATTCACCAAGCCGGACTTGCAAATATCTGATTTTAAACTTAATTATCTCGAAGGCCCTTATGAATTTGCCGAAGTAAGAGGCCGAGTGATAAATCGTAGTCCGTTCGATCTTAAAACGGTGGAAATTTTCGCCATCGTCAAAGACCAGAATGATAGTATTCTAGCTGTAAATCAGACTACCGTCAACTCAATTTTGACGGGACAAGTTAGAGATTTCAGAATTTTTTGGACCCATTCGTTTGAAAAGGGTGGAACTCCCTCATTTTATGTGACCACCAACTTATTTGATTCGCAGAATTTCATAAAAGAATTCGAAACTGAAAGTACAAAGAGCAAGGAGGACAAAGATGAGTATCAAATTTACTACTAAAAAATTTGCTCAATCCGAATTTATTGTTAATAATAGTCACCAAGTTCAAAGAGCTTTTTAGCGAAGCTGTTTTTAGTTTGTTTTTTTATCTATTAAAACCATGTCAATTCAAAAAAATTCGAGAAATGCTGCCAGAAAAACCCGACACAAGAGAGTCCGCGGAAAGGTTGAGGGAACGGCTTTGATGCCCCGATTAAACGTTTTTTTCAGTCTGAAATATGTTTATGCTCAGCTGATCGACGACGAAAGCAATAAAGTTTTAGCCAGCGTCAACAGCCTTAAATTGAAGAAAGAGGGAAAAGAAAGTCGAACCCAAATCGAATGGTCAAAAGAAGTCGGCAAATTGATTGCGGAAAAAGCTCTTAAGATGGGCGTATCGAAAATTGTTTTTGATCGAGGAGGTTATAAATATCACGGAAAAGTTAAGGTTTTAGCCGATTCTGCCAGAGAAAACGGTTTGGTTTTTTAATTTTATTTTTATTTATTTTTATCAAATGAAAGAGAATAGTCATAGGAAAAGAGACAAGCGAGAAAAGGATTTCGATCACAGCCTATTGCATGTTGCCAGAGTGGCTCGTGTCGTCCAAGGAGGAAGAAGATTCAGCTTTAGAGCGACTGTTGCCATCGGTGATCGCAAAGGAAAAGTCGGAGTCGGTGTCGCTAAAGGATCGGACGTATCTTTGGCTATAGGCAAAGCTATCCATGATGCCAAAAAACATTTGATAACTTTCGTGCGAAAAGGTAACACTATTCCTCACGAAATCAACTTCAAATATGAAAGTGCCAGAATAATTCTCAAACCGGCCAAAGAAGGAAAGGGAATCGTTGCCGGTGGGGCACTTCGAGTTTTAGCCGATTTGGGTGGTATTAAAGACTTGACTGCTAAAAGTCTTGGCTCAAATAACAAAATCAACACGGCCAAAGCTATGCTGGGAGCTCTTAAGAGCTTGAAGAGTCTTGAGAAAAAGAAGGAAGAGGCAAAGGTTGAAAAGACCAAGGAAGCCATTGAGAAAAATACCGATACCGAGGAAAAGGCGGAAGAGAAAGAAGTGAAAAAATCGGATAAGAATGTGCAAACCAAGCAAGAGAGCAAATAATTTTATAACTTTACATTATGCAAATTCACGAAATTAATAAGCCGGAATGGCAGAAAGAGAAGAGAAGTATCGGTCGAGGAGGAAAAAGAGGAACTTATTCCGGTAAAGGAAACAAAGGTCAAAAAGCTCGCTCTGGTGGCAATATTGCTCCCGGATTTGAAGGAAGAGACACCACTATGGTTGCTCGCGCTCCTAAAATATCCGGATTTTCATCCCCTAAATTAAAAAATATTGTTTTGGATTTTGAAATAATCGAAAAACATTTTAGTGACGGAGACGAGGTTTCTCATAAAAGCTTGATTGAAAAAAAGATTATTAAGCTCAATAAAAGAAGTCGTACTAAAAGAAAGGCTAAGGTTAAAATTTTAAGTAACGGAGAACTGAAGAAAAAGCTCAACTTTGTCGGCATTCTGGCTTCAAAAAAAGCCCAGGCAGCCATTGAAAAAGTCGGGGGTAGCGTTACCGAACTAAAGAAAACCGATAAAAAAGAAAAAGCTAAAAGTTCAAATTAATTTTCATATGCAATCCAGAACCGAAAAATTTTCTTTCCACGTTAAAGTTTTCGGTTGCCAAATGAATCAGGCGGATTCCGAAAGGTTTTCCGCCTTTTTGGTCGCTCTCGGCGGTAAACCCGATTCGGAAGAAAATTCAAAAATAATAATTTTCGTTAGTTGCGGGGTTCGTCAAACGGCTGAGCAAAAGATAGTCAGCTCTATTAAAAAAAGTAGGAACGGTCGGCCGGGTTCAATTTTAATTTTGACCGGTTGCCTGGCTCATCGTCCCGATGTTCAGAAATCGCTTCGAGAAATTGTAGATATTTTTATTCCCGCCGGCCAATTGAGTGATTTTGTTAATGAAATTAAAAACCTAACCGGCTTGGAAAAAGATTTTAAAGTGGATGACTTCTATACTTTAAAGCCATTAAGAGAAGAGACTTTTAGAGTTTTTATCCCGATAATGACCGGCTGCAATAATTTTTGCTCCTACTGTGTTGTCCCCTATGCTCGTGGCCGAGAGGTTTCAAGATCGCCCGAAGAAATTCTTGAAGAGGTGAAACTGGCAATAAAAAACGATGCAAAGGAGATTTTTTTACTCGGTCAAAATGTAAATAGCTATAAAGGAGAGGATGGAAAGGGAACTAGCTGGGACTTCCCCGATCTGCTTAAAAAAGTGAATTCTCTGAGAGGCGATTTTTGGATTAAATTTCTCTCCTCTCATCCAAAAGATACGGACGCCAAGCTTTTAAAAACCATGAGCGACTGTAAAAAGGTTTCTCCCAATTTACACCTGCCGATTCAGTCGGGTAGCAATAAAATCTTAAAACTGATGAACCGAAAATATACAGCCGAAAAATATTTGAATCTCCTTAAAAAAGCAAAAGAAATCTATCCTGAAATAGTGATTTCTTCCGATATTATCGTAGGTTTTCCCGGGGAGTCTGAAAAAGATTTCGAAAAATCAATTGCAGTTGTCAAGAAAGCTCGTTTTGAAATGTTGTACAGTCTTAAATATTCCAAAAGACCGCAAACGGCCGCCTCAAAAATGAAAGAGACTGTCGACTCCTTGGAAAAAAAACGACGGCAGCAAGAGCTTGATCGAACCTGGAAGGCGATATCCGTTAAGAATAATCAAAAATTTATTGGTAAGCAAATAAAATTCATCATTAACAGCACGAAAGAGACGGCCTCAGGCTTACTAACTCTCGGTAAAAGTTTTGAAGAAAAAACAGTTTGCGTAACTCAAAAAAAATCGGATAATATAAAGGTCAGAGGAGACTGGGCTTGGGCTCAAATAGAAAGTGTCAGCCCGCTCGGTCTGAAAGGGAAAATTGTCAAAAAATAAAAAACAAAAAATCAATGCAATCAATCTCTCATCAAGAATTTTCCTGGATATTTATCGAGGACATAAAGGCGGACGATATCTCTTTTGTTCAAAGAGAATTCAACCTCCATCCTCTTATAATTGGAAAATTGACGTCTCCTCTCTACCGTCCTCAGTTCAACGAGCATGACGGCTATCTTTTTCTCGTTCTGCATTTCCCGATTTTTTTCAAAAACGGCGGCTTTAAAGAGGTGGGGGAGGTCGACATTTTGGTCAATGATAAATTTCTGGTCACGGTTTGTTCGAAAGAAGGCTCTCCTATCGGGGTTTTTTTTGAACAGTGTCAAAGAAACATTGAAATTTCCAAAAAATATTTTCAGAAAGGACCTTACTATTTGTTGCTTATTTTAATCGGTCAAATTTTAAATGGATATTTCCCATTTCTTGATCAATTGGCCATGAAGACCGACTCGATCGAGAACGATCTCTTTAACGACAAAGAAAGCAAGACTTTGAAAGAAATAACTTTTCTGCAAAGAGATATTCTTGATGTTCGGAGAGTTTTAAAACCTCAGCTACCGGTTTTTAAGTCCATTTTTTCCAAAAAAGAAGTTCGAGATAACGGTTTTCTGTCAGTTTATGCCGACGATATTCTTTCCACCAATGTCCAAATTTGGAACACATTGGAAAATTATTGGGAGACGGCCAATACCTTACATAGGACCAACAATACTCTTCTTTCGCATAAACTTAATAAAATAGTCAACATTCTCACCGCCTTTTCAGTCAGCTTTTTACCGGTTGGTATTTTAGCCTCTATTTTTGGTATGAATGTCAAATTTTCTCCGCTATTCGAAGATGTGAGAGTTATCTTTTTTATAATGTTCCTAACGATGTCCTTAGTCGGAATTTTTCTGTTTATTTTGATAAAAAAGAAAGGTTAACAAGAATTTTAATTTAATATAAAAATGCAAAAAATTGAAACTCGAACCGGAGCAGCAATAATAATAGGCTTCTCACTTTTGACGCTTGGCCTTATTTTTACTTTTTGGTCAGGACTGGATGACTTTGGAGGAACTGAAAATTTTATCAAAAAAAATAAAGGCGGAAAAAATATTGTGTCTAGCCAAAAATCATTTGGCTTGGTTAAATTTTCTTCCGAAAGCGAGTTGAAAGAATATATGGAAGCGAGCGAGAAGATGAATATGACTCGTGGGTTTGGAGGAGCGGAGAGTCTTTCAGATTTTTCCATGCCACAGAGTGCTCCTTTGATGGAAGGTGGTGCCGCAAGAACATCGGGATTTTCCGAGATGGCTAAAAGTAGTAATGCGGTAGATTCGGGAATTTCTCCAAACCGTTTTTCCCAGACCAATACTCAAGTATTAAGCATTGACGAACCGGACATAGTCAAGACCGACGGTCAGAATATTTACTATTCAAAGGAAAGACGATTTATGCTCTATGATGAAAGACCAATGCCAATGAGCAAAATGGCTCCCGAGATTGGAATTGTTCCCCCTTATCCGGATCAGCCCAACTATGCGGACATGACCGAAATTATAAAGGCTTTTCCATTGGCCGAGGCGAAAAAAATCGGCCGGATAGATGAACGCGGGGATCTTTTTATCAGCAACAAAACTCTCATTATTCTCGCTCAAGAAAAAAAGAAAATATATGCTTACGATGTTTCATCTCCCGGTCAACCCAAAGAAAAATGGAATTGGAGCTTGGCTGAGAACAGCCGCATCGTTACCTCCAGAATGATGAACGGAAAAATATTTTTAATTAGTGAATCTTACAGCGACCTCGAAAAACCCTGCCCCATCAGACCGATGACTCGGAGCGGGGTAGCGATAGAGTTGGCCTGTACGGATATTTACCATCCGATAGAAAATGTTTCAGCCGACTCGACTTATTCTCTTGTCACTCTAGACGCTGAAACCGGTAACGATCTTGCTAAAACAGCCTTTGTCGGTTCAGGATCGACCTCAACAGTCTATGTTTCGGAGCAATCGGTATACTTAACCTATCAAAAGCCGACCGATAACGTTAAACTTTTCGCAACTTTTCTTGAGAGTAATTCCGATCTTTTCAGTCCAACCATCGCTCAGAAAATTAAAAATTTAGACAGCTACGATATTTCTTCAAACGCAAAATTGGAAGAAATGAACACTCTGATTCAAAAGCATTTGCAATCATTGAGCAGAGATGAATCAATGAAGTTGAGGAACAATGTCAGCAATCGCCTAACCGATTTCGCCAAAAAAGAAGGTAGGCGCTACCAGTCTACCGGCATTGTTAAAATCGGAGTTAGTAACCTGGAGCCGGAAAGCACCGGTGAAGTTCCCGGTACCCCATTAAATCAATTCTCTCTTGATGAATACAAAGGAAATCTCCGCATAGCGACCACTTTCACCCCATTGAACTGGCTGCCCGGCGGATTCTATTCGAACAATAACTCAGAACAAGCCAGTGATGTCTATGTTTTAAACGAAAACTTAAATCCAATCGGATCGGTCAAAGATCTGGGTAAGGGCGAAAGAATTTATTCGGTGAGATTCTTGAAAGACAGGGGATATGTAGTAACTTTCAAACAAATTGATCCTTTCTTTGTTTTGGATCTCTCTTCCCCCGACAATCCCGAGCTGAAAGGAGAACTTAAAATACCCGGCTACTCTTCTTATTTGCACCCTCTACCCAATGGACAAATCTTGGGTGTTGGAGAGGAGGACGGAAAAGTGAAAATTTCTTCTTTTGAAGTCAGCGATCCGAGTAACCCGAAAGAAGTCTCCACTTATCGAATGGACGAGTACTGGAGCGAAGCCGGAAGCAATCATCACGCTTTTCTGTTAGATGAAAAGCACAGAGTCTTTTTCATTCCGGGAAGTGAAGGTGGCTACATATTTTCCTATGAGGGCGGTATCAAGTTAGAAAGGGCCATTAGCGGGTTTCAAGTTAAACGCGCTGTCTACATCGATAACTATATGTACATAATCGGAGAAAAAGGAATAAAAGTAATCAACGAAAACAGTTGGAGTGACGAAAAAGAAATAGAACTATAAAATGCCTGGAAGCAGTGATTATTTTTAATAACTCGACCGTGATAAAAATTAAATATTTTATTCTCTTCCTTTTCATCTTTCTGCTCGGCATATTTAATCTTTCTCCAATAAACGCCGGTGACGACGAAAGAATAAAGAAATTTAAAGCCGATATTGTTTTGGAAAAGAACAGCGAAGTGATTGTAACCGAGGAAATAAGCTATTTTTTCCCGGAGCGAAGACACGGTATTACAAGGTATCTTCCTTATAAATATCAAGTCCAAAAAGCTAATGGCGGTGTAACAGACTACAATGTTAATTTCAAATTTGTTTCGGCCGAAGAATCAACGAACGGAAACGACTGGATCGAAGTTCCTTTTGTTGTGACTAAAGAGGGAAACAACCAAAATATTCGAATCGGTCGAGAAGATCAGACAGTCGAGGGAGACAGAGGCTATCGTCTCAGGTACTCTGTTCAAAACGTGATAACTTATCAACCCCAAAGCAATGAAGCTCAAGATGAATTTTTCTGGAATGTTACCGGTAACGGCTGGAATATCCCGATTGAAAAGTCAGAAGCCACTGTTACTTTTCCCGCAGAAATAGATAACTCAAAATGGTCTTTTGCCTGTTTTACCGGATCGCTTGGCTCAACCGAAGCAGAGTGTCTCTTCGAGGCGGTCGATAAAAACAAAGTAAAGTTCGAATCCAAATGGTCATTACCGGAAAAGTCCGGCTTAAGCGTTCTTTCCGGACTGCCTCACGGCCTAATCGAAAAACCGAATTTAAGCCAAAGTTTCTGGCTAATATTGAAATACAATTTAATTTATTATGCTTTTCTGTTGCTTCCCTTGGCGGTTACGATTTTACTGTTGGTAATTTGGTTTCTTAAAGGAAGAGATCCCAAAGGCAAGGGAACAATAATTCCGTTTTACGGGGCGCCGGGAAACCTCACTCCCGTAGAGGTGGGAACTCTTTTTGACGAAAAAGCCGATCCTAAGGATTTCTCATCCGCCATAATAAATTTAGCCATCAAGGGCTATCTTAAAATTAGAGAAATAGAAAAGAAACCGCTATTCGGAATTTTTAAGAATCGGCCGAACTATCAAATTTTCTTTCTGAAGAAAAATGATCTTCCCGCCGGGGTGGAAAGAGAGATCTACGCTACTATTTTAGGCTTAGGTGTTCAATCAAGTGTCACCTTGGAACAATTGCAAAATGTTTTCCCTCAGAAAATTACAATGTTTCGTAACATTGCTTACGATGGATTGGTCAGAAAAGGCTATTTCCCCAAAAATCCGGAGAAAGTCAGAAAAACTTATTTTCTGATCGGGGTGATTTTTTTGATTGTCGGTTTCATTTTTGCCGGTGGCAGCTTTGGAATAATAGGAGCGGGGAGCGTTATGTTAACAGGCTTTATAATAATGTTTTTCGGCTACTTAATGCCGAAAAAAACCATCAAGGGAGTCGATGCTTACGAAAAAATTCTAGGTCTGAAGGAATATTTGGAAGTGGCGGAAAAAGATCGAATAAATTTTCATAATGCACCGGAAAAAAGACCGGAACTTTTTGAGAAGTTATTACCATATGCCATGATCTTGGGAGTGGAACGAGCCTGGGCGAAGCAATTTGAAGGCATTTATAATCAGAATCCAACTTGGTACGAAGGCCCGAACAACTTCACTACCTTTAATACTCTTTATTTTGTCAATTCACTCAGTGCCTTTTCCGAAGTAACCAATCTGGCCATGGGAGTTAAAAGCGAAGGCGGAGTGAGCGCGGGAGGCGGAAGCGGCTTTGGCGGTGGCGGTTTTTCCGGCGGCGGATTCGGTGGCGGGGGCGGAGGAAGCTGGTAAAAAGATACCGGAAGAGAGATAAATAGTTTGCCTATTTCAGGAAATATTTCTCATCCTCTTTACAAAATCTTTCTAACTTTATAGACTTTATAAACTTTATAAACTTTATAAACTTTATAAACTTTTTAACTTTTTAACTTTTTAACTTTTTAACTTTATAAACTTTCCAACTTCTCGGGATGTGGCCTAATTGGTAAGGCGCACGATTCGGGTTCGTGAGACTCCGGGTTCGAGTCCCGGCATCCCGACCAAATTAAAAAAGACTCCTTGTTCATGGGAGTCTTTTGTGTGTTTTGGAGGGTGAAAAATGATTTGTCTCTACTCCAGATATGCATTGATCAGCAATTGCTTGATCAATGCATCCGGGGCGCCGTGGATCTCAATCGCCTCACGATCATATTTCTCTCGAAGCAGAAAGGCTTTTCGAGATAAAGTATCGTAGGCGATGATGTGGACTGTTCCGGCGCAATCGTGCGGGGTGCAACCTCGAAGAACAACCAGGATTCGACCCTCCTTTGTCTTAAAAAAACCATTAGGGAAGGCGGTTCCAATATCATTCTTTTTGAAAGTCGACTTAACCTTTAAAATGGCATCCACTATCTCGGGGTGCCTTTTGAGGGTTTCGTAGTTATACTCACCGTAAGTTTCCGTAAGGCTACGGAGGTACTCACGGTAGATTGGTATTGATACTGTTTTTAAAATATCAATCGGAATTGTTTCAGGAGCTGTCGCGCCGAAAGCGCTTCCGATCGATACCAATAAACATAAGATTACTAGAAAAAACTTCATCATTTTTCCCCTTTCTTCCAAAATATTTAAGGTACTTGAACGCTAAACAGTAGGAAAAGAATATAAAAAAGTCAAGCAAATTTGACATTTTAGAATAAAAATAGTTTATTTCTCTACTAATAAAGCTTCCTGTTGGGGAAGTCAGCTCCTTAAGAAAGGAAAAATAGCATGACTTATTACTACACCGTTCAATGGATTATCTTATTTTTGCTTCTTACTCTTTTTTGCTCTATTGTTGTCATGGTTGTTAACTGTCTGTTTGGAATTTTCTCTCGGTTGGTTACAGGAATCTCAGCGATTATCTTGATACTATGTGTTCTTGCAATCACCTCTCCCGTCATAACATCCTCGATCAAGGTAGCAAATACGACCGAGATTAAATTTTTGGAGCAAACCGACTTTAGCCAAATTCCGTTAAAGGGAATACGCGAAATCTCAATGAACGCTAAAGTCATATTTAAAGATGGTCTGTTAGTTGAGGTGGTCCCAGCTCAATCCAAAAACAGCATCAAGAAATAGCTTTAAAATCAAGACTCTCTTTATATTAGAGAGTCTTATTTATTTTTGGGAAATTTCATCAAGACTGAATTGGACAGAACGCTAACCGACGAAAAAGCCATTGCTAAGGCGGCCACTGCCGGATTAATAATTTGACCGGTCAAAGGGTAGAGTAGTCCAGCCGAAAGAGGGATACCGATTAAATTAAAAATAAAAGCCCAAAACAAATTTTCTTTGATTTTTCTTAAAGTATAAACACTTAAATTGATGGTTTTTTCTATGTCGTGCAAATCACTTTTCACCAGAACAATATCGCCCGCCTCCATTGCAATATCCGTTCCGGAACGAAGAGCAATACCCAAGTCAGCCTGAGCCAAGGCGGGAGCATCATTAATACCATCACCGATCATAATGACTTTTTCTCCGGTAATTTGCAGCTGCTTAATCGCCTCCGCTTTGAGGTGCGGTAGAATTCCGGCCATCACGTTTTTAACATCAAGTTTTTTGGCAATCATCCCAGCCACCTCTTCATTGTCTCCCGTTAAAATAGCAATTTTTCTCCCCAAACTTTTCAGTTTTTTTATCACTTCGAAAGCCTGAGGCTTTATTTCATCGGCCAAATAAATTATGCCAACAACCTTGTTTTCTCGAGCTACAAAAACTTTTGTTGAACCCGCGTTTTTAGCCGAGATCTTCTCTTCTTTGGACGAATCAAAGATTATGTTTTTTTGCTTTAAAAAATTAGCCGTCCCAACTAAAATAGCTTTTTTGCCAATTTTTGCCGAAACGCCCAGCCCGCTGAAAGATTTGAATTCTTCAGCTTTTGCAATTTTTATTGCTGAATCTTTTGCTTTTTTGACAATGGCTTGAGCCAGTGGATGCTCCGACTGTTTTTCCGCGGAAGCGGCTAACGATAAAATTGAATTTTTGTCGTACTTGTCACTAAAAGATTCAATAGCAACAACTTCCGGTTCACCCTTAGTTAAGGTTCCGGTTTTATCAAAAACGACAACTGTTGCTGAGGCAGCTGTCTCCAAAGCGCGACTGCTTTTGATCAAAATCCCTTCCCTGGCCGCCAATCCCGTTCCTTTCATAATAGCCGCCGGGGTCGCTAAGCCTAAAGCGCAGGGACAGGCGATAATTAGCACGGAAACAAAAATCGTCAAAGAAAAATAAAGCGAGCTCCCGAGAAAAAGCCATAAAAATAAAGAAAAGAAAGCGATTAAGAGAACTGACGGGACAAAGTAGAAAGAGATTCTATCCGCCAAAAGCTGAATCGGCGGTTTTGAATTCATCGCCTCCTCCATAGTTCTAACTATTTGAGAAAGTAAAGTTTTCTCCCCCACTCCGGTTGCTTTAATTTTCAAAAAACCGTTTTTGTTGATTGTCCCTCCGATGACTGACGATTTTACTTTTTTGTCTACCGGTAAACTTTCTCCGCTTATCGCTTTTTCGTCCACCGAAGACTCGCCGGCCAAAACTACACCATCTACCGGGATACTCTCGCCCGGCTTGACCAATACGATCTCTCCTTCGGCAATATCAACAGACTTGATTTCTACCTCCAACCCTTCTCTGACCACCGTAGCCCTTTTAGGACGAAGATCCAGTAATTTCTCTATCGCTTCGCCGGTTTTTTTCTTAGTGGTCGATTCAAGGTATTTGCCTAAAGCTATGAAAATCAAAATCAAAGCAGAACTTTCGAAAAAAGATCTTCTCTCCGTTGAAAAACCCAACTCAAAAATCACAAACTCTATGATACTGTAAAAATAGGCAACCGAGGTACCGATAAAAATAAGAGAGTCCATCGTGGGTTTGAGTTTTAAAAGGTTTTTTAAACCCCAAAACCAAATTTTTATGTTGAGCAAAATAATTATCGTGGCCGATAAAAACTGAATAATAGTTTGATACTTTTCAATGAAAACCGGCATCGGAACGGAAAAAAGATTGCAAAAAACAATCAAAATCGTAGGCAGTCCAACGATAAAAGATAGGTTAAAGTGGCTTTTCAATGTTTCTGTTGATTGCTCTTGCGTCAGCTTATCCTTTTTTTCTTCGGTATCGGAAAGCAACTCGGCTTTAAAACCGAGGCCCTCGACAATCGAAGAAATATCCGATTCGTTTATTGTTGTATTCTCAAACTCAATAAACAACTTTTCAGAAATTGAGTTGATTTCCGCCGAATAAACATTAGGATTTTTTCTAAGATTTTCCAGAATTGCGTTGACACAAGAGACACAGCTCATGCCGGATATGTGAAAAATTTTTTTTATACGCATAGGTTCAAATTAAAATTTATTTTATTTAATCGCTTCAAAAGAACCGTAAACCATACCCATCCAACAGCTAAACTTGTATTTTCCGGGTTTCTCAATCGTAAACTCCTTAACGCTGGTTTGTCCCTTTTTTAACTTGATTTGCCCCTCAAAAAGATCTTCGGAAATTATTGCGTTGGTACAACCATCTGCTCCCTTATCAAATATCTCCCATCTGATTGGGATCCCGGCTTTGACTTTGAAATTATTCGGTCGGTAACCGTGTCCGTCAGCTTCCATTTTGACTAATTGCTTTCCATCGACAATAGGAGGAAGATTTTTATCCTCTGAAAGCTTTTTTTCTTTTTTATCCGAAGAGACTGTCGGCTTTTGGTTGTCAAAAAGATCTTCAAAGCTAGTCATTCCGAAAACATTCAGTTGGGCATTTATATTGTAGATGGCAAAAAAAATCAAAATTACGGCAGCCGACTGCATAAATTTTTTTGCATACTCTCTTTTGCTCATTATCTTGGCCGCTCCAAAACTTATGGCCAGCAAAGAGGGAAGTGTTCCCAGGGCAAAAAGAGTTGTTATTAAAAAGCCTCTCTCGATTGATCCGGAAATCAGAGCCAGTCCCTGGGCAGTCAGAGTAAACCCACATGGCAAAAAAAGCGTTCCCGCCCCGATTAAAAATGGAGAAAGAGGCTTTCTTTTTTCTTCCTTCGCCGTGAGAAATTTCCTTAAAAAGTTGGGGACTCTTAATCTAAACTTCTCCAGCCACGAAACTTCTAGCATTTGCAAGGCCGAAATAATCATTATTAGAGAAACCGCCACCACCATCAAAGAGCCAACTCGAGGAGAAAAATTTATCTCCCTACCGATTAATCCGAGGAAAGCCCCAGCCAAAGAATAAGCGATAATTCGCCCTAGGTTAAAGCTAAGGTAGGGCATAAATCTATCTTTAAAGGAACTCTCCGCTGAAGACAGAGCCGTCCACCTCTTTGACATTGAAAGAATTATTCCTCCAACCAAAGTAGAGCAACCGGAAATCCCAGCTACCAATCCAAAGATAAACAACATAGACAACGAAGAGTCTCTGTCCACTTCGATTCCGCTTATCAAACCGCTGGACTTTAGAGACAAGAACGATACTACAATCAAAACGCCGATCAAAAGAGGGAACAGGGAATCACCAATCTTTTTTATCTTCAAAATAGGTTTTTCCGAGAATAAATAATTTTCTTTTTTAAATATATTGTTGAGTTTTTCCGCTGTTAGCTTTTTTTCTCCAGAATAATTAATACATAGCCGACTGCCATCCCGATCTAAATTAACTGATTCTACATTTTCAATCTCTTTCAACTTTTTTTCTATTATGACACTACAGGAAGGGCAGTGGACTCCGCGAACAAAACAAACATATTTTTTGATGCCGTTACTCATTATTTTATTTTATTTATTATAGAATTTGGCTAGTCTCAGTATTTCTTCAACCATCTCTTTCTTATTCTTTTCATTTTTTGACTCCACAGCATGACGAAAACATGTATTTAAGTGATTTTCCATTAACATTTGATGAGCGGAGCGAAGTATTCCTATGACGGCTAAATTTTGCTGCATTATATCAATGCAGTAATCTCCCTCTTCAACCATTTTTATTATTTTTTCAGTCAAACTTTTCGCCTTCTTAAAGTTGATTAAAGTTTTTTTCTTTTGATCCATAAAAGTTTTTTAATTTTTAATACCTACACCATAGGTATAGATATAATAAAATAGCTTCACCGTTTCGTCAAATTTTATTTTTTTTGCCACATTTTTATCTTTTTGCTATTCTGTTGCTACATTTAAAAGATTCTAAATACTTTTAGCATGCAAAGGACTATAATTTCAAATCTGAAAAATGAACTCGGCAAAGAAGTTAAAATAAATGCTTGGGTGGATGTCAGAAGAGACCAAGGTAAGCTTATTTTTCTTGATTTTCGAGATGCTTCCGGCAAAGTTCAGGGGGTTATTCTACCAAATAACAGCGAGGCTCATTCAGTCGGGTCGGAGGTCAGACCGGAATGGGTTTTGGAAGTTTTGGGCAAAGTCAATCCTCGCCCTGAAAGAGCAATCCAAAAAGATAAATTCAATGGAGACATCGAACTTGAAATTCTTTCAATAAGCGTCCTCAATAAAGCCGAAACTCCTCCATTTGAAGTCGAAGGTGACGGCAAGGAAGTCAGCGAAGAGATTCGATTAAAATATCGATATGTCGACCTGCGAAGAGAGAGAATGAAGAAAAATATTCTAAAAAGACATCAGTCTCTTCAATTTGTCAGAAATTTTTATTCAAAAAATGATTTTATTGAAATCGAAACTCCCTGTCTGACGAAGTCGACTCCTGAGGGATCCCGAGATTTTTTGGTGCCGGCTCGCATTGATCCGGGTAAATTTTACGCACTGCCGCAATCACCTCAGCAGTACAAACAATTTTTGATGTCAGCCGGATTTGAGAAATATTTTCAGATCGCTCGTTGCTTTAGAGATGAGGACACTCGAGGAGACAGGCAACCGGAATTCACTCAAATAGACGTTGAAACTAGTTTTGAGAGTCAAGAAGAAATCATGGAAAAAAGCGAACAAATGATTATCGACCTTGTCGAGAGTATTTTTCCCGAAAAGAAGATCCAGTCAAAACCTTTTCCTCGTCTAAGTTTTGCGGATTCAATGGAAAAATACGGCACAGATAAACCGGACCTGCGAGAGGATAAGGAAGATGAAAATCTTTTAGCTTTCTGTTGGGTAATAGATTTTCCTTTTTTTGAAAAAGATGATGATGGCGGTTGGACTTTTACTCACAATCCGTTCTCCGCTCCGACAGTGGAGTCGATGGGCGAGTTAATGGAAAAAAGAAATATCGAGAATATTAGAGCGGCTCAATACGACATAGTATTGAATGGCTATGAAATCGGCGGAGGGGGTTTAAGAAATTACACTCCGGAAGCGCTCCGAAAGGTTTTTGAGATCATGGGATATTCCAATGATAAAATCGAGCATAGTTTCTCCCCCATGCTGAAGGCCTTGGCCTCGGGTACTCCGCCTCACGGTGGAATCGCTTTCGGCTTTGATCGAATTATGATGCTCTTGCTCAACGAACCAAACATTCGAGAAACAATCGCTTTTCCAAAAACCGGCGAAGGAAGAGATCCGTTGATGGAGGGACCGACTACAGTTGCCCCCGACCAGCTCGACGATTTGGGTATCGCTGTTCAAGATTAAAATTTTAATCAAAAAAAATGGAAAATTCTCAGAGCAAAAAAGGTCCCATAGAAAATCTCAATAAATTTGTCGAAAAAATAGACGCGATGAAGAAAAAAGATAAGATGGATCTGATCGTCGAAAAGGCGACCGAGTTGGGCGCCTCGTCAATACTCCCGGTCTTTTCGGAGAGGTCCGTCCCGAGGTGGGACGAAAAGAAGAGGGAAGAGAGGCGGTCCAGATGGGGTAAGATCGCAAAAGC
>CAIUEV010000021.1 GCA_903898335.1 uncultured bacterium
ACTGTTGAACCTGAATGCAGAGTCGCCCGTTGAATCCCGGCGCACGGCTTGGGAAGTGGTCGGCTGGGAAAAAATCAAAGTTCCCGCCGGAGATTACGAGGCGGTAAAAGTAAATCTGAAAATTGTAACAACAGAGGAAGGCAAGAATTCGCTTGAGGAGTCTATAACTTTTTGGGTAGCAAAGGAGGTGGGTATCGTCAAAATCGAAAATAATTCAAATGCAAACGATGGCATTATTGACGATTCGTCCGCTGCAATTTCCGAGTTGACCGCCTTCCAAATTCCTACTGAGCAAAAATATAAAAAAAGAACGTTTAGCGGCCAGTAATCAACTTTTGACTTTTCTCTTTTGGGCTGCTATAAAATTAAGCAGACAGGCTTTTTATAATTATTAAAACTGATATATGACAAGTTTTATCATATTCATCGTCGCCCTCGGAGCGGGCGGAGCGGGTGGTTATTTTGTCCAAGAAGTGCTAGTTCGAAGAAAAAAGGAAGGTGCGGTTCAAAAAGCCGAACAAATAGTTAACGATGCGCGTTCAGAGGCGAAAGACATTGTTTTGTCAGCTAAAGATAAGGCCGTAAAGGCGCTTTCGGAAATTAAAAAGGAGGAGCAAATTCGCAGAAAACAATTGGATAAAATGGAAGAAAGACTGGAAAGAATGGAAGAAGGCATCGAAAGAAAAGAAACCGAACTAAAAAGAGAAAAGGACAGTATCTCTCATCGAGTCAACCAAATTGAGAAAATTAAAGAAGAGGTAAAAGAGCTTCGAAGAGAAGAACTGGAAAAATTGAGACAGATCACGAAACTTTCCCCCCAAAAAGCAAAAGAATTGCTTTTAAAATCCGTTGAGAAAGAATACGAAGAAGACATTAAAGAACAACTGAAAAATCTCGAAAAGTGGAAAAAAGATTCGCTTGAAGAAAAGGCTAGAGACATAATGACTTCCGCTATTCAACGCTATGCGGCCGGTCACGTTGTCGATCATACCACTTCAACCGTTTCTATCGCCTCCGATGATCTCAAGGGTCGCATTATCGGACGCGAGGGAAGAAATATTAACACTATTGAAAGATTAACGGGAGCGGAAATTATCGTTGACGATACTCCGCAAGCGATTGTTGTCTCCGCCTTCGATCCGATTCGTCGGGAAATCGCCAAGCAAGCGCTGGAGAGACTGGTCGAAGACGGTAGAATTCATCCGGCCAGAATCGAAGAGACGATTAAAGAAGTAAAGCAACAAATCAATAAAAAGATTACCGAAGCAGGAGAAGCGGCTATGTTTGAGGTTGGTATTCCCGGTTTGGATCCAAGATTGGTTAAGCTTCTGGGACGATTAAGATACAGAACCAGTTACGGTCAGAATATTTTATTGCACTCCATTGAAGTTGCTCATCTATCCGGCGCCTTAGCCGCCGAATTGGGATTGGACATTGCCGTGGCCAAAAAAGCCGGATTGCTTCACGATATCGGAAAAGCCATTGACCGAGAAGTCCAAGGTACCCATGTTGAAATCGGTATTAATATTTTGAAAAAGTTCGGTATTGCCGAACCGGTTATTAACGCAATGAAATCTCATCACGGTGATTATCCTTTTGTTTCACCGGAAGCGACTTTGATTGCCTCCGCCGATGCTATTTCCGCCGCTCGACCGGGTGCCAGACGCGATAGCGTGGAAAATTATATTAAACGAATCGAAGAGATCGAAGAAATTTCCAAATCCTTCCCCGAAGTGGAAAAAGCTTACGCTATTCAAGCCGGAAGAGAAGTCAGAGTGTTTGTTTCACCCGATAAAATTTCCGATTTAGAGTCAGTCAAACTGGCTCGCAGTATCGCCGATAAAATCGAAGAGAATCTTAAATATCCGGGAGAAATTAAAATCGTAATTATCAGAGAAACTCGAGTGACTGAATTCGCCAGGTAATTAAAATCAAAAATCTTTATTCAAGAGGGACGCTAAAATCAAAAGCGTCCTTTTCTTTTTATTAAATCAACTTCGAGATTGATTTTACATTTTATCAAACATAACAAAAGGCGAGTCTTACAACTCGCCTCAAGCTATCACATTTTCTGAAATTATTCTTTCTAGGAAGTTTCTTCGCAACCACCATCTCGACCGCAGAAACATCCGGGACGAGTGTGACCGGTCAAACCTCCGTCACTACACTCGAAATCATCGGTCGCAGTTTTAAAGCCGCCGCTAGCCGCTGCATAATACCCACCACTAACCGAAATACCTGTCCCCAAGCTACCGGCTAGAGTCCAAGTGGCCGCTCCGCTGGCATTGGTCGCCGTTCCGGCGCCAATAGCTATCGTGTAAGTCATCCCACTGGTTGGCTTGGAGGCTCGAGCATAAGTCCTTGTTAATGTTGACGGAACAGTGCACCCTATATCACCATCGGCGCTCACTTTTATACTGCGACAGCCTTCACTGATTGCAAGCTGAATAGCTTTGTCGATCTCTTGGACGTCGGCCGCCGCTCTGGCCGCCAAAGCTTTTCTCCTTCCGGAGGCGACATTAACAACAATCATAGCCGCCAAGATTCCGATGATTACAATCACCACCAACATTTCAATTAACGTAAACCCTTTTTTTTGATTTTTCTTTTTCATTGTTTTTTATGTTAGATTCTAGAAGGTTGTACATCCTCCGCTAGTAGTACAGCTACACCCGGAAGCCTGACAAATATAACTGCCGCTCGTAAAGTTGGAGGCGGTAAAGGTAAAGACTGGAGACGAGCTGAGAGCCAGAGTGCAACCTGTCGAAGCACAATCTTCTCCTGAAAAAGTCCAAACTCCCCCGGTAGTTGAAGTAATTGTTTTTACGTTTCCATCTAAAAGCAGAGTATAAGTTGCGGCTGAAGGCGAAGTTTGCATTGTGGTATAATCTTTAGTTAAACTACCTGAACAGGATAATTTAATACCGGCGCCACCGTTAACAGAAGCAACTGTCAGTTGACTACAACCTTCGGCATTAGCCAATTCTGCTATGTTTTTCAATTGAGACATCTCGGCTGTAGCTCGACTAGCCTGAGCCTTTTGTCTAACTCCCACCACACTCATAATAATAAAAGCGGATAGGATACCAATAATAATTATTACTACCATCATCTCGATTAAAGTAAAGCCTTTTTTGGTTTTCTTCTTTTTGGCGCTTTTGCAGCAACAAGAATTCTTACTGCAGCAAGCTTTCTTTTTAGCTTGTTTTTTCATTTTTTTTTGAATTATTAAATAAAAATATAATCCGATTCACCTATAATTCTCTTTTGAATTTAAAACTTGTCAAATTTTATTAAACAAAAAGTTCGAGGGAATAATCCCTCGAACTTTTTTGTTTGCGCTTATTTATGTGCATGCGCATAAACTGAAGCGTAACTACGGACAAACTGTGGCGGTCGCACCCTTGGTTGCGGCCTCTGCCTTTGAAGCTCCGGTTGAGTCAACACACCAGAAGCCGGCACCGGCTCCAACTAATTGGGCTTCTGCTGCCCAAGCGTCGGCGGTCGCGTCACAATCAAACGAAGTACCTCCTGAATTAGTTACTCCGGCCGATAGATTTGTAGTATCCGTTGAAGCACAGAAGGTGGCAAAACTGCCGTTATCTTCATTGTGCAACTCACCGGCAGAACGCAATGAAACCATTTGTGACTTAATGGCCGCATTCTTGCCCTTATTTCTAGCGCTGTTCAACGAAACTAAAACTATGGCGGCCAAAATTCCGATAATAGCCACTACCACCAAAAGCTCCATCAAGGTAAAGCCCTTCTTCTTGGCTTTTTTGGCTACCTTTTTCTTAGGAGCAGCCTTTTTGACAGTTTTCTTGGCAACCTTCTTTGTCGCTTTTTTTACCGGTTTTTTGGCAACCTTTTTCTTGGTTACCTTTTTCTTGGTTGCTTTCTTAGTTACTTTCTTCTTTGTCTTTGCTTTAGCTTTCATATTCCCACCCCCCTTCCAAGTTCTTCAATTTTCATTTTGTTTTTATATTTTAAGAAAATAGAACCAAAAATCTTAAGTCGATTTTAATACTTTTTTTCCAATCAACAAAATTTACATATTGCCAGCCATGTTGTAAATCGGCATAATCACCGAAGCGACAATAACCGCCGTCCCCAAACCTAAAAATATTATCAAAACCGGCTCAATCAGGGCCATCATATTTCTCGTCATTTCATCGACTTCTTTGGAGTAATATTCTGAAATTTTGGCCAGAGTTTCACTGGTACGTCCGGATTCTTCACCAATCCGCAAAATTTGCGAAACCACGTTGGGAAAATAAGGACTGGTCTCCAGCATGGAACTGACATTTCTTCCTTTCTGAACTTCCTTGACGCAATCAAGTAAAACATTCTGATAGATATGATTTTCCATAATATTTGCCGTGATCTCTAAAGACTTGGTGATCGGCACGCCTTCTTTCAGTAGAAGTCCGAAATTGTCCGCAAATTGATTCATATACATCTTAGTCAAAAGGCTTCCGACAATCGGAGTATGTATTTTTATTATATCCATCTGTTTTTTCCCCTCTTCAGTTTTTGCGTAATAAAAAAAGACTACCCCGACAATAATTGCCAGGATCAACAGAAAAGGCCAATAAGAAGTGAAAAAGCTACTCATTCCCAAGATCAATTGAGTGGTCCAAGGTAACTTAGTTCCCGATTCAGTTAAAGTTTTCGACAGAGAAGGCATCACAAAAACCATTAGAAAAATAAAAACCGCAACAAAACTCAACCCAATAACTCCCTGGTAAATCATCGCTCCGGCAATCATCTTTAAGAGATCGTAAGCCTTTTCCCTA